>JBPCTX010000213.1:0-7144 GCA_051011455.1 Acidimicrobiia bacterium
GAGCAGAACTTGCCCGCACCTACATGCTCACCGCGTCGTACGAGAAGTCGATCGAAATTGCGGAGCGAGTTCTGCTCCCGGCCGAGCAACTGGAGTTGGTGCCCACGGTGGTGGACACTCTCATCACCAGGGCCACTGCGTTGGGCAGCCTTGGACGCCCCAAGGAGGGCGTCGCACTGCTCCAGGGTGCAATTGAGCTGGCCGAGGACTACGACCTGCCGCAGACCTCGTCGCGGGCACTGAACAACCTCGGGGTTATTCTGGGCCCCGAAGATGCCAAGGCCGAGGACGAGGCCAACCAGCGCCTGTACGAACACGCCAAGCGGGTGGGTGATACCGCCCGTATCCTCGATGGTCAAAACACGGTCGCTCTTCAGAAGATGGCGAACGGAGACCTGGAGGGAGCGGTTGAGCTCTTACGGGGAGCCGACGTCTCGGAGATGTCGGGCCAATGGCCGGCTGTCTTTGGATTCTGGGGTGCGTTTACGGAGGCTTTGCTGACCGGAGAGCCACGTTTCTGGGACGAGGCTGAAGAGCACCTCACCTTCTGGGACGACTCGACCGATCCGCAGGTAATGGGACTCCTCGCCGGCTTCCGGACGTGGACAAACGTTTACCAGGGAAACAACGAAGGTGCCCTGAAGGCCGCGGCGACGACCGAGTGGGACCCTCCCTTCCCGTTCCGGCTTCACGGTGCGATTCACGCCGCGGCCGCCCTTGAGAACTCAATGGAGCTAGAGAGGGCCAGGAGCGAGCTGGACGGCCAGAGCGGCCGGGGACGCCGGATCAAAGGCCTCCGGTTGCAGAGCGAGGCGGCGGCCGCGTCGCTGGCCGGTGACCAATCAGAGGCCACGCGACTGTTCAGTGCCGCCGAGGAATTGTGGGAGCAGGCGGCCACCCCCCTTGAGTTGACCCTGCTGCGGGCGACCTTCGCCCGGATGGTCGGCCAGGCGGATCCGGCCGCTGCCCAGGCGTCCGAGGCCGCTTACCGCTGGCTGGCCGACAGCAAGTCGGTCTGTCTGCTTGAGTTACTGGCCGACGGATTGCCCGAGGCCTCCAACCCCCAGGCCGCCAGCGGCTGAATCGCCACCCTTCCAATCACCGGCGCAGGCTGATATGCCTGCCGGATGCAAACGATCCAACTCTCTGAAGCTCACCGCGTCCATAATCCCCGGGTGAGCAAAGTCATTGAGCGCATCCTCAACCTGCTGGCGTTCCTCCTGACGGTGGGGCGGCCGGTCTCGGCCGATGAGATCCGCTACACCGTGGCCGGCTACGAACAGGACGAGGATGAGGCTTTCCGTCGGATGTTCGAGCGCGACAAGGAGCTGCTCCGCCAGCTCGGCATCAGCCTGGAACGCCAGGCCACCGACGCCTTCGAGGTCGAGTACGGCTACGTCGTGCCGGAAGGTGGCTACGAACTGCCCGATCCGGGATTGACCGACGAGGAGCGAGCCGCGCTGTGGCTGGCAGCTCAGGCGGTCCGGCTTGGTGGCCAGCCATCCGGCCCCGAGGCGATCTTCAAGCTGGGAGGCGTAACCGGGTCGGTGGGGGGCGAACCGCTGGCCGCCAACCTTGGCGAGGAAGTTGGAATCCTGGGCGACCTGTTCACGGCAGTGGTTGAGCATCGGATCATCACGTTCACCTACCGGGAAAAGGGCAGGACCTTCAAACCATATGGTCTGGTGCATCGAAGAGGCCACTGGTATCTGGTGGGAGCTACCCCCCAGGACGAGGCCAGGGCCTTCCGGGTCGACCGCATCTCTGATCTTGCCCTCCGGGAGGAAGAGGGGGCGTTCCGTCGACCGCCTGGGTTCAACATCGAGCGGTCGATACCCGATGCCCCGTGGGAAGCGGGGAGCGAGGACTTGACCGCCGAAGTCGTCTTCGATGCCGAAGTGGCCTGGTGGGCGCGCCGCGAGATCGGAGTCAACGCCACGGTGACCGAGGAATCCAGCGGCGGGATTCGGGTGCTGGTGCCGGTGGCCCATCCCGATGCCTTCGTCGGTTGGCTGCTCGGGTTCGTCGATCAAGCCGAGATCGTCTCTCCGCCCGAACTGCGGGACCGGTTGTTGGCCAGAGTTGGGTCTGGCGCGTGAGCTCGGCCAAGACCGCCCGCCGGCTGACCCGCATCCTGTCGATGCTGCCCTACGTGATAGCAAATCCAGGCGTCAGCGTCGACGAGTTGTCGGATCGGTTCGGATACCGCCGCAAAGAACTGATCGCCGACCTCAACCTCGTGTTCCTGACCGGGCTGCCCGGCTACGGACCGGGTGACCTGATCGATGCCTCGGTGGAGGACGACGAGGTGTACGTCGATACCGCCGACTACTTCTCCCGCCCCCTCCGGCTGACTCCGGCCGAGGCACTGGCCCTTCTGGCGGCCGGGATGGCTCTGACTTCGGCGGGCCAGGGCCCGCCTGCCCTCGAGAGTGCCATCGCCAAGCTGAGCCGGGTGGTCGCTCCCGAAGCCGAGGGTGGCCTGGTGGTCGACTTGAAGGAGCCCGACTTCGTCGACTTGCTACGAGAGTCGGTGGAATCGGCGACCGTCGTTTCAATCACCTACACCGCGCTGGGCAGTGGGAGAACCACCCATCGCCAGGTCGAGCCATGGTCGGTCTTTTCCGCCAATGGCAATTGGTACCTGTCGGCCTTCTGCCGCACCGCCGACGCCGAGCGGGTGTTTCGGGTGGACCGGATCCGGGAGGCCGATGGCAGCGACGAGGCATTCACGCCGCCCGAGGCACCCCCGCCCCCCGAGGTGCGATACACCCCCGGCGAGGAGGATGTGCGCACGACCATTCGGCTGGGCCCGGCCGCTCAGTGGGTGGCCGAGTACTACCCGGTGGAGGACCTGGGCGGGGGGCGGATCCGGTTCTCCTCCAGCGATCCGGCCGTTGCCGCCCGTCTCCTGCTACGTCTGGGAGCCGATGCCGAACTCGAAGAAGGCAGCGAGGTGTCCGGTTTGCTCTCGGAGTACCGGCAACGGATCAAGGCCCGTTACGGAGGGACTAGCCCTTCCTGACTATGTCGGGAAATAGCCCTCAAAGGGGTCTCAAGGGGGTCCGATATCCAATTCGAACGTCGAACAGGATTTCATAACGTGACCACCATCAAGACCACATGCTCAGCCTGCGGGGATGTGGAGCTGGCAGCCAACGATCTCGTACTCGAGCTGACACCCATGGACGCCACCGGCCGCTACAGCTTCAGCTGCCCCTTCTGTGAGTCGCACCAGTTCCGTCCCGCTAACGAGCGAGTTGTCGCCATTCTGCTGGCGGTCGGAGTCTCCTACATCGTTGGGGAGGAAGTGGTCTCTGAGATTGAGATCAAGGACTTCGTCGATTCGCTCGACGACTGGCTCGAGGACATAACAGCCGCCTAGAGGATCGATCAACAGGTAAGCCGCCCGCTGGAAGGGCGGCTTGTCCGCGCTCGGGGCGTAGCATCCCGGTGTGTTCGGCATTCAGACATCAGAGCTGGTGGTCATCGCCTTGATCGCGATCTTGCTGTTCGGCCCCGAGCGAGTACCGGAGTTCTTTCACAAGGCCGGCCAGCTCATGTCGCGGCTGCAGCGCTCGGCCGACGATCTGTGGACTTCGCTGCAAACCGAAATGAACCAGGCCACCAAGCCGCTGGAGGAACTGGGCGATGAGATCAAAGCGATCGGCGATTCGATTGGGCCGAACGCTGTTGCAGGCTCGTCGGAGACCGACAGCCAGGCACCGGATGAGTCGGAGACGGATGGCGACGATGTGGAGCCAAGCGACGATGTGGAGCCAAGCGACGAGTTGGAGCCATGACCTTCGACGCCAAGATGCCGATCCTCGCCCACCTGCACGAGCTGCGCAGGAGGCTGTTCATCGCCTCGCTGGCGGTGGTCGTGGGGGCGGTGATCGGATTCATCTTCCGAGACCGCTTGCTCGACCTGATCGTCGATCCCTACGAGCGGGCCACCGGCCAGAGTGGCCTTGCCTTCTTCGAGGTCGGCGAAGCTTTCTCCGTCAGCATGAAGGTGGCACTGTTCGGTGGAGTGGTCCTGGCCGCCCCGGTGTGGTTGTACGAAATCTGGGCCTTCGTGACCCCCGCCCTCTCCAAGCGGGAGAAGCGATGGGTCATCCCGATCATCCTCACGCTCGTCATCTTGTTTGTCACCGGCGTCTCGTTCGCCTACTGGACCATGGAACGGGCGCTCGACTGGCTGCTCGGTTTCGGGGGTGATCGGCTGACTCCGGTCATCGGAGTCAATCGCTATCTCAACTTTGCGTTCCGGTACCTGTTCGTCTTCGGAATCGCCTTCCTGTTCCCCGTCTTCGTGTTCACCGCCGGGGCGGTCGGGGCGGTTAGTTCCCGGCAACTCAAGAAGGGGAGGCGCTGGGCGGTCCTGATCATCGTCACGGTCGGCGCGATTCTCACTCCCACCGGGGATCCCCTCACACTGATCCTGTTGTCGACGCCGCTCTATCTGCTCTACGAGGCCACCATCTGGATCGTGCGATTCGCACTCAAGAAGTGACGACAGCCCGCCAGGCGATAGACGACTTCGTCGCCCGCCTGCCCTTCCAACCCGACGAGTTCCAGCGAACGGCCTTTGAGTTGATTGGCGGCGGTGAGTCGGTGATCGTGGCCGCTCCCACGTCGGCTGGCAAGACGCTGGTGGCAGAGGCGGCGGTGGCGGCGGCAGTTGCCACCAACCGCCGTGCCTTCTACACGACACCGATCAAGGCGCTGTCCAATCAGAAGTTCGCCGACTTCTCTGGTCAATACGGGGCCGATCAGGTCGGCTTGCTAACGGGAGACAACTCGATAAACGGCGACGCCCCCGTCATCGTGATGACCACCGAGGTCTTACGGAACATGATCTACGCCAATCGGGGTGACCTGAGCGGCCTGGGCGTGGTGGTACTCGACGAGGTTCACTACCTGCAAGATCCGGCCCGGGGGCCGGTGTGGGAGGAGATCATCATCCATCTCCCTCTCGACATCTCGATTGTGGGTCTCTCAGCCACCGTAGCCAATGCCGACCAGTTCACCGCCTGGGTGGACTCGCGGCGGAGCGGCACACACCTGGTGCTGGAACGCAACCGACCGGTGCCCCTCAGCGGGCAGTACCTACTGTTCGACAAGAACAGCGGCCACAAGTTGATGCCGATCTTCAAGCAACGTGACGGGCGCCGCACTCCCAACTCCGCCATCGTCAAGCTGCTTCGGCAGGGAGGAGGCAGGCGGCGCCGGTTTCACACCCCGCGACGTCCCGAGACCGTCGAGGAGTTGGCGCAGCGAGACCTGCTGCCCGCCATCTACTTCGTCTTCTCCCGCATGGGATGCGAGGCAGCCGCCCAGCAGGTAGCGGCCGCCCTCAACCT
Organism: Acidimicrobiia bacterium; assembly: GCA_051011455.1. Taxonomy (GTDB): domain Bacteria; phylum Actinomycetota; class Acidimicrobiia; order Spongiisociales; family SHLN01; genus SHLN01. Next base: position 5,367 of record JBPCTX010000213.1, read on the forward strand.
CACCGGCCCTGAGGAAGTAGTCGAGATCCGGCGCAGAGCCGAGCAAGGCACCGCCCATCTGAGCGACGCTGATCTCGGCATGCTCGGTTATGCCGACTGGCTGGCCAATCTGGAGAGGGGAGTGGCCCCTCACCACGCCGGCATGGTGCCCGCCTTCAAGGAGACGGTGGAGGAGTTGTTTGCCGATGGGTTGATCAGGGTTGTATTCGCCACCGAAACTCTGGCGCTCGGAATCAACATGCCGGCCCGGTCGGTGGTGATCGAGAACCTCTCCAAATTCAACGGCGAGACCCATGAACTGTTGCAGCCGGGCGACTACACGCAGCTGACCGGCCGGGCCGGGCGGCGTGGCATAGACGAGGAGGGCGTAGCGGTTGTGCTGCATTCGCCCTACGTACCGTTTGAGCGGGTGGCAGCGATTGCCGGCGCCGGCAGCCATCCTCTGCGTTCCAGCTTCCGGCCCACCTACAACATGGCGGTCAATCTCATCGCCAACTACCCCCGCCGCCAGGCTGAGGACTTGCTGCGGGCATCCTTCGCTCAGTTCCAGCGTGAAACTGAGACCGGCGGAATACGTGCGGGCATCGCCAAGACGGCCAAGGCGCTAGATGAGTATCGGGCCAAGGCGGCCTGCGAGCACGGCGACATCTTTGCCCTGATCGAGCGGTTGGACTCGTCGGGCCGCGACCTGCCGTCGGTGCGAGACGTCATGCGGAGGTTTGTGGGGGAGACCAACGCAGGTGATGTGCTGGAGGTGCCATCGCGGCGTGGGTCCGAGCTGTTCGTGCTGCTGGCCCGTGGCCGCACCCAGCAGCCGCGGCTGCAACTGCTGTCGGAGTTCGGGCGGATCAAACGGATGAAGGCGGAGGATCTCCCACCCGGCACCGCCCGGGTGGGGCACATCGACCTGCCCAAGCCGTTCCGGCCCAACGAGGCAGGGTTTAGGGACCGGGTGCTTCAGGCACTCAAACACTCCCCACCCGCCGGCCCCCGGATCGAAGCCAAAGCTCCGATCGACGACCCGCTGGCAGCCTGCCCGGACCTGCACGATCACATCAGGTGGGCCAAGCGGGCTCGCAAGGCAGAGAAAGAGCTGGACAAACGGGGTCGCCGGCTCGAGCGCCTGGAGGGTGACCTGGTCCGCGAACTGGAAGCGACTCTCGACCTCCTGCACAGGTGGGGTTTCACCGGCGACTGGTCGCTCACAGAGAAGGGCCACCAGCTGCGGACGGTCTACAGCGAACTCGACTTGCTGGTTGTGGAGGCGGCAACCTCTGGCTTGTTCGAGGGGCTTTCGGTGCCCGACTTCGTGGCACTGGCTTCCCTGTTCGTTTACGAGCCCAGGGGTGACGGTGAACCGGCCGACTGGCCGCAAGGCCAGGCTGAGGCCCGGGGCGAAGATCTCGTCGGGCTCTGGAAGCAGCTGAGCCGCGACGAACGGGCAGCCCGGCTGAGCGAGACTCGACCGCCCGATCACGGCTTTGCGGCAATCGCCCACGGTTGGGCGCGAGGCCTCACGCTGGAGGAGCTGTTCGGAGAGGACCAGCTGGCGGCCGGCGACTTCGTGCGGACGATACGCCAGCTGCTCGACTTGATTCGCCAGCTGCGCGACACCTTCCCGCTTCTGGCCGAACCTGCATCCGATGCCATCGGGCTGCTCGACCATGGAGTAGTTTCGGCTGGTGGAATCGCCTGACTGGTTTGTCATTGTCAACCCGGCTGCCGGCCGAGGCACCGACCTGCTCGACCGAACCAAGCAGGCGCTCGCCGGCCAGGAC
>JBPCTX010000214.1:0-4533 GCA_051011455.1 Acidimicrobiia bacterium
GTGGAACAGGTAGCTCTCCTGGGTGACCACCCCAATGTGGCCGGCGAGGGAGTCAAAATCGATGTCCCGCACGTTGTGCCCGTCGATGCGGACCACGCCCGTGGTGGCGTCATACAGCCGTGGCACCAGATAGGTGACGGTGGTCTTGCCGGCGCCGCTCGGGCCCACCAGCGCCACCAGCTCGCCGGGCGCGACGTCGAAGGTCACGCCCTCCAGCGCGGTACGGCGTGAGGCGACCTGCATCTCGGAATCCTCGTCGACCTTCTCGGTGGGGCGCCACATCGATACCCGCTTGACCGACTGCAGTCCCACTTCGCCACCCGCCGCGTAGTCGAACGTGACGTCCTCGAAGGCGACCGCGCCCCGCATGTCGGTGAGCTCAACTGCGTCGGGTGCCTGAGTGATCTCCTGGTGGATGTCGACCACCTCGAAGACCCGCTCGAAGGAGACCAGGCTGGTAGCCAGCTCCACCCGGGCGTTCGACAGACCCGCCAGCGGGCCGTACAGCTCACGAAGGTAGGCCGAGAGAGCGACGACGGTGCCGATGCTGAGCTCGTCGTTGATGACGAGGACCGCCCCGGCCCAGAACACAGCCGCGGTACCGAGCGCGCTGACCAGGCCGAGCGCCATGAAGAACCAGCGCCCGATCAGGGCACGTCGCACACCCAGATCGCGCACGTCGGCCGCCTCGTCCTCGAACCGGTCCTGCTCGTCGCGGGCCCGGCCGAACAGCTTGACCAGCAGAGCGCCCGACACGTTCAGGGCCTCGTTCATGGTGGCGTTCATGTCGGCATTGCGATCCATCTGTTCCCTTGCCACCCGCCGCAGCGCCTTGCCAACCCGACGCGAGGGAATCACGAACAAGGGAAGCACCACAACGGCCAGCAGGGTGAGCCGCCACTCCAGCTGCAGCATGATGGCCAGAGCGAGGATCACCATGAAGATGTTGGAGACGATGGTCACCAACGTCCCGGTTATCGCCTGCTGGGCGCCCACCACATCGTTGTTGAGCCGGGACATCAGCTCACCGGTGCGAGTGTTGGTAAAGAAGCGCATCGACATGCCCTGGAGATGGGCGAACAGCTGACGGCGGAGATCGAAGATGATCCCTTCCCCCGCCCGCGATGAGGCCCAGCGCTGCAGCACACCGAGCACGCCATTGACCAGCGGGACCGCCACCATCAGGATCCCGAGCACCGTCACCCGACCCAGGTTCTCGTCGGGGATGGCACGGTCGATCAGATCCCTGATCAGCAAAGGTGGCAGCAGCGTTATGGAGGTGATCAGGATGATGGTGACGAACACCAGGGCCAGCTCTACCCGGTAGGGGCTGGCGTAGGACAGCACCCGCTTGAGCAGAGCCCGGTCGAAAGTGGGCTTGTCCTGCTCTTCGTCGTACTTGAGGTACGACCACCATCCGCCTGAATGAAACATCGGTACTCCTGCCGGGAGAGGCTAGGGCGAAGCAATCGCCTAGCTCCTCATCCAATTCCGACGGGGGGCCATCCCCGAGAGGGTACGATGCGATGGTGCTGCGGCCCATCACACTCATTCGACGCAGCTTCCCCCACCAGCCGGTGTTCGACACCGCCGTTTCCCATGCCCTCCTGCGACGGGCCGGTCGGAGACAGGTCGGCGAGACCTTGCGGGTCAGCATCCCTGCCCGAATGGTGGCGTTCGGGGGCCAGGACATCTCCAGCCCTGGTTACAAGGCGGCGGCAGTAGCGGCTCGCCAGCGGGGCTATGCGGCCGTCGAAAGGCTGGCCGGAGGACGGGCCGCCGTCTTCCATCCCGGTACCATCGCCTTTTCCTGGACTGTTCCCGAGCAGGAGCCGAGAGCCAACATCAGCACTCGATTCAAGGAGATCGCCGTGATCGTCGCCGGCGCAATCGAGCGCCTGGGCATCGACGCTCACATCGGCGAGGTTCCCGGGGAGTATTGCCCGGGGACCTACAGCGTCAACGCCGGCAAGCGGCGCAAGATCATGGGTGTGGGCCAGCGGGTTATCCGGGGAGCCGCCCACGTGGGGGGCGTGATCGTGGTCAATGACTCGGCGGCGGTCCGGGATGTGCTCGTACCCGTCTACAAGGAACTGGAGGTCTCCTGGGACCCGGGGACGGCAGGCAGCATCGCCGATGAGCTGGGAGCACCCCGTGACCTGGAGAAGGTGGCCGATACCGTCATCGATGAGTTTGCAGATCGCTTCAGCCTGCGGGAAGGGCTGTTTGACGACGACACGCTGGCCGAAGCTGAGCAGCTGATGCCTTCCCACGCCTCACCATGAGCAACGTCCTTGTCATCAACGGGCCCAACCTGAATCTGCTCGGGACCCGCGAGCCCGAAATCTACGGCACCACCACCCTCGGCGAGCTCGACCAGATGTGCGTGGACTGGGGGGATGCGCTGGGGCTGAGCGTGACGACCTACCAGTCCAATCACGAGGGAGAGATCATTGACCGGCTCCAGAGCGCGGCGGGTGAAATAGCCGGCCTGATCATCAACGCCGGCGCTCTCACCCACTACTCATACGCGCTGTACGACGCCCTGGTGGCCGTCGGCATCCCGACGGTCGAGGTCCACATCTCGGACATTCACGCCCGCGAAGAATGGCGGCGCCGGTCGGTCATTCAACCGGCCTGCCTCACCCAGATATCCGGCGAGGGCCTTGACGGGTACCGGCGAGCTCTCGAGATCCTGGCGGAAGCACCGGGTCGTTAGGCCCTAGCGGGAACGCCCTGCCAACCCGTAGCGTCAGAGGGGTATGCGAGCACGCTTGATCACCACCGCCATCGCACTCAGCCTGGTAGCGGCCGCCTGCGGCGGAGATTCGGATACGGCCGACCCCTCGACCTCGACCAGCCTGGCCGTCACCACCACGACAACCGGGTCCCCCCCGACGTCCACCACGGTCCCTCCCGCGACGAGCACAACAGCGACCACCACGACGACAACCACCACGGTCGCTCCAACCACGACCACCACTACCGTGCCGACCCGGTACGTCGTGACCGACCCGTCCATCTTTCCAGCCGAGTCGCTGCCCGGCAGCAACGGAGCCTCCGGTTCCGGCTGCACCCCGGGAGCCGGAGACCTTCCGTCCGGTGTCTGGTACGGGACCATCCGGGCGACCAGACCCGGATCGCTGGACTTCGACCTGGCCTGCTTCTACTTTGGTGAGATCGCCTGGGAGATAGCCGCCGAAGTCGGAGAACAAGCCAACAACGACTACTGGATCGTCAACGAGAACCCGGCTCTCCGCACCGTTCCGGTAGCCGCCAAAGCCATGGTCTGGTCGATCCCGGCCAATCTCACCGATGAAATGGTTTCACTCTTCTATGAATCCGAGTGGCCGCCGGACTGGGAGCGGGCGTACGCCGAGTGCCCCGGTGACGGCTGCGGTGTGTGGCTCTACATCAACGCCGGCGTCGTCGACGAGATCGTCGAACAGTACGTTCCCTAGCCGGGAACGCCTCCGGCGTTCGGGAACGCCTCCGGGCGTTCCTTGCGAGTTGCTTCGCAACTCGACTTGACCGACAGCCGACAGCTGATCAGCCTGCCCACTCCTGCAGTCTTGTGAGGCCCTCTTCCAGGTCTTCGTCCGAGAGTGCGAAGGAGAAGCGCAAGAAGCCGGGCGCCCCGAAGGCATCACCCGGGACCGCCGCGATCTCTACCTCGTCGAGCAACAGCGACGCCAGATCGACACTGGAAGCGATGCCCTTCTTTTCCATCAACTCGGTGACGTCGGGGAAGGCGTAAAAGGCTCCCTGCGGCTCGACCAGTTGCACTCCGGCCGTGGCCCGCAGCATCGACATCATCCGGAGCCGGCGGCGATCGAACGCCTCTCGCATGGCGTGAGCCGGACCGAGGCCTCCCTCGAGGGCGGCGAGTGCCGCGATCTGTGACACGTTCGACACGTTGGACGTGAGATGCGACTGGAGGGAGGCGGCTGCCTTGGCCACCGCCGGAGGGGCGATGAGCCAGCCGACCCGCCAGCCGGTCATGGCATAGGTCTTGGACACCCCGTTGACGTGGACGTAGTAGTCGAGCACCTCGGGGGCGGCGGCCGCCATCGAAGTCGCCTCTACTCCCCCATAAGTCAGGTGTTCGTAGATCTCATCACTCAACACCCACACGCCGTGCTCGGCTGCCCAGCGCCCGATGGCTCCGATCTCATCCGCCGAATACACGACCCCGGTCGGGTTGGAGGGTGAGACGAAGATGAGCATCTTGGTCTGGTCGGTCCGGTGCTCCTCTAGAACTGCGGGTGTGACCTTCAGATCGGGGCCGTGCGGCACCCCGATGGGAGTGGCTCCGGCCAGCTTGACGGCCTCGGGGTAGGTAACCCAGTAGGGAGCCGGAATCAGGACCTCATCGCCGGGATCCAGCAGCACCGAGCACCCCTGGTAGACCGCCTGCTTGGCTCCGTTGGTGACAACCACCTGGCTTGGCTCGGCGATCATGGCCGGGGCGGTGGCAGTGACCGCCTGGCGCAGGGCAGGCATGCCGGCGGCCGGGCCATAGTGGTGGGCCTT
>JBPCTX010000215.1:0-7704 GCA_051011455.1 Acidimicrobiia bacterium
AGATCCCTAGAGCCGAAATCGCGGCCGCATCAGGCAAGATCGGCTGCAACCCTTGGTACGCCTCGGCCCCGGTCCCGGCCGGGATCAGCTTGCCGATGATGACGTTCTCCTTGAGGCCACGCAGGAAGTCCGACTTTGACTGCAACGCAGCCTCGGTCAGCACCCTGGTGGTATCCTGGAACGACGCCGCCGACAGCCAGGAATCAGTGGCCAACGAGGCCTTGGTGATTCCCATCAGTTCGGGGCGCCCTTCCGCCGGTCCCTTCTTGTCCTCGACCAAACCGGTGTTCACTTCCACAAAGAGCCGGTCGTCGACCAGTTCGGCGGGCAGGAACTCCGACTCACCCGGGGACACGATCCGTACCTTGCGCAGCATCTGGCGCACGATCATCTCGATGTGCTTGTCGTGAATGTCGACGCCCTGGCTGCGATAGACCTCCTGCACCTGATCAACCAGGTAGCGCTGAGCCGCTCTCACACCCTGAACCTCGAGCACTTCCTTCGGATCGAGCGGACCCTCTGTGAGCTGATCGCCCGGCTCGACAATGTCACCCTCCGCCACCCGCAAGCGGGCCCGGCGAGGCAACGAATACTCGAACTCTTCGTCCTTCGAGACGATCACGACGGAGCGGCCGCCCTCCTCGTTCTCGACGACCTTGATGGCGCCGCCTTCGGAGGCCAGCAAGGCCTTGCCCTTGGGGGTGCGGGCCTCGAACAGCTCAACCACGCGGGGCAGGCCGTGCGTGATGTCCTCACCGGCGACGCCGCCGGTGTGGAACGTCCGCATCGTCAGCTGCGTGCCCGGCTCCCCGATCGACTGTGCGGCAACGATGCCGACGGCCTCACCCATCTCGACCGGCAAGCCGGTGGCGAGTGACTGTCCGTAGCAAGTGCCGCAGATGCCGTATCGAGTAGCGCAGGTGAGTACCGAGCGACACTTGACGGTGTCAACCTCGGGAGCGTTCTCCAGTGCGGTCAGCTCGAGTTTGCCAAGCAGCGTGCCGGCCTTGAGGGTTTGCCCCTCGGCGGTCCGCACCAGCTTGTTGTCCACCTTGACGTCCTCAGCCAGGATCCGGCTGAAGATGCGGCTGCGCAGGTTCCGAATCACCTGGCCGTTGTCGTCCCGAATCGAGATGACGATGCCGCGATCGGACTCGCAATCATGCTCGCGCACGATGACTTCCTGGCTGACGTCCACCAGGCGGCGGGTCAGGTACCCGGAGTCGGCAGTACGGAGAGCCGTATCGGCCAATCCCTTACGGGCACCGTGGGTGGAGATGAAGTACTCCAGCACGGAGAGGCCCTCACGGAAGTTGGAGATGATGGGGCGGGGGATGATGTCACCACGAGGGTTGGCAACCAGGCCGCGCATACCGGCGATCTGGCGCACCTGCATGATGTTTCCACGAGCCCCCGACCGCACCATCATGTCGATGGGATTGAAGCGATGGGACTTCATGGTCACTTCCATGGCGTCCTTCACCCGGTCGGTGGCCTCGGTCCAGATCTCGATCAGCTCCTGTCGGCGCTCATCATCTGTGATGACACCTTGCTGGTAGAGCTGCTCCACCTTGGAAGCCCTCTCCTCGAACTCCTCGAGAATCTGGCTCTTCTCGGGCGGCGTCTTCACGTCGTCGAGTGCGATAGTCAGCCCCGCCTGGGTTGCGTAGGTGAATCCGAGGCTCTTAATCTCGTCCAGCGTGTTCTGCACCACCGACTTGTCGAAGTGATCGATGATCTCCTCTACCAGGGTGCGGATGTCGCTCTTGAGGATGGGGGCGTCCACGTACGGGAAGTCGGCCGGCAAAGCCTGATTAATCAGTGCCCGGCCGAGAGTTGTCTCGGTCAGCGCACTGCCGTCCACCGGCTCTTCGGTGAAGAGCTGGCCGATCCGGTCCTGAAGTGAAGCGTGCATCTCCGGATCGCCGGCCATGTCGCCAAGGCGGAGCTTGATCGGGGCGTGCAATCCCAGCTCTCCCAGGTCGTAGGCCATGCGAGCCTCGTCGACGTCCAGGAAGGCACGGCCGGCCCCAACCTCGTCCTCCACCTTCTCAGACAGGTAGTACACACCGATCACCATGTCCTGGGACGGGGTGACGATGGGCCGACCGCTGGCCGGTGAACGAACGTTGTTGGTGGACAGCATCAGGATGCGTGCTTCGGCCTGCGCCTCTGCCGACAGCGGCAAGTGCACGGCCATCTGGTCACCGTCGAAGTCGGCGTTGAAGGCCTCACATACCAGGGGATGGATCTGGATTGCCTTGCCTTCCACCAGGATCGGCTCGAAAGCCTGGATTCCCAGGCGGTGCAAGGTGGGGGCACGGTTCAGCAGCACCGGGTGCTCTTGAATCACTTCGGCCAGGACGTCCCACACCTGGGGACGGGCCCGCTCCACCATCCGCTTGGCGGACTTGATGTTCTGGGCCAGGTCCTGGTCCACCAGGCGCTTCATCACGAACGGCTTGAACAGTTCCAGCGCCATCTTCTTGGGCAGGCCGCACTGGTGCAGCTTGAGCTGGGGACCGACCACAATGACTGAGCGGCCCGAGTAGTCGACCCGCTTCCCCAACAGATTCTGGCGGAAACGGCCCTGCTTGCCCTTCAGCATGTCCGACAGCGACTTGAGGGGACGGTTGCCCGGCCCGGTCACCGCCCGGCCGCGCCGTCCGTTGTCGAACAGGGCGTCTACGGCCTCCTGCAGCATCCGCTTCTCGTTGTTGACGATGATCTCGGGAGCACCGAGGTCCAACAGCCGCTTGAGGCGGTTGTTGCGGTTGATGACCCGTCGATATAGATCGTTGAGGTCGCTGGTGGCAAACCGGCCACCGTCCAGCTGCACCATCGGACGCAAGTCGGGCGGAATGACGGGAACGGACTCGAGCACCATCGAGTCGGGCGAGTTCTTGCCCTCGGCGAATGGTGTAACCACTTTCAGGCGCTTGGTGGCGCGCTGGCGGCGCTGAGCCGACTTGGCGTCCAGGTCCTCGCGCAGCTGAGCGATCTCGGCGTCCAGGTCGATGCGGCCCAGCAGGTCCTTGACCGCTTCGGCACCCATCCCACCGGTGTAATAGCCCTCGTAACGGTCGACGATCTCCCGCCACAGCGCCTCTGACTCAACGATGGTCTTGGGCTTCATGGTGCGGAAGGTGTCGTAGGCCTCCTCGACCAGCTCTTTCTCCGTTGCCGAGCGCTCGCGCCGGTCCTTGATCTCCTTTTCGACCTCGCGGCGGCGGGCGTTGATCTCCTGCGTAGTAGCTCCGCCCTCCTCCATCTGGGCGAGCTCCTGTTCGAGACGCTCGAGGCGGGCGGCCTCCCATTCCTCGAACTCGATGCCGATGGCTTCCAGCTCATGGCGCATGGCCTCTTCCAGCTCGGTCAGGTCTTTCTGGCGCTTGTCATCATCCACCGACGTGACCAGGTAGGCCGCGAAGTAGATGATCTTCTCCAGCTCCTTGGGCGACATGTCGAGCAAGTAGCCGAGGCGGCTGGGCACGCCCTTGAAGTACCAGATGTGAGTGACAGGGGCGGCCAGTTCGATATGGCCCATCCGCTCACGGCGCACTTTGGAACGGGTAACTTCAACGCCGCATCGCTCACAGACGACGCCGCGGAAGCGAACCCGCTTGTACTTGCCGCAATAGCACTCCCAGTCCCGGGAGGGACCGAAAATGCGCTCGTCGAACAAGCCATCCTTCTCCGGCTTGAGGGTCCGGTAGTTGATGGTTTCGGGCTTCTTGACCTCTCCATACGACCAGGCGCGAATCTCATCGGCGCTGGCCAGGCCAATCTTCAGCTCATCGAACAGTTGTGGCACGCGGGTCCCCTTGTCTCAGTCCGTATCAATTCGTTGAAAGCTTGTGAGCACCTGGCCCACTATGCCTCGGTCCGCTCGGGACGCGAGATGTCGATGCCAAGTGATTCGGCGGTCCGGAAGACGTCCTCGTCCAACTCCTTGAGCTGTACTTCCTCACCAGCCGAGAGCATCTCGACGTTGAGGCAGAGAGACTGCATCTCCTTGACCAATACCTTGAAACTCTCAGGTATTCCCGGCTCCGGGATGTTCTCGCCCTTGACGATGGCCTCGTACACCTTGACGCGGCCGTTGACATCGTCGGACTTGATAGTGAGCAGCTCCTGCAACGCGTAAGCCGCGCCGTAGGCCTCGAGGGCCCACACCTCCATCTCACCGAAGCGCTGGCCGCCAAACTGGGCCTTGCCCCCGAGTGGCTGCTGGGTGATCATCGAGTAGGGGCCGGTGGAACGGGCGTGGATCTTGTCATCCACCAGGTGCAACAGCTTGAGCACGTACAGATACCCGACGGTCACGGGCTGGTCGAACTCCTTGCCGTCCCGGCCGTCGACGAGGCGGGCCTTGCCCTCAGAGTCGATCAGCTTCATGCCGTCATCGTTTTCCAGCGAATGCTCCAGCAGCTCGGCAATCTCGTCTTCGCGAGCGCCGTCGAACACCGGTGTTGCCACCCTTTGCCATGGCTTAGCACCGCCACTGGCGGGACTGACAGCCTTGAACTCGGACCATCCCCGGGCCGCCGCCCAGCCAAGGTGCGTTTCAAGCACCTGGCCCAGATTCATGCGGGAAGGAACACCCAGCGGCGACAACACGATGTCAACCGGGGTTCCGTCGGCCAGGAAGGGCATGTCCTCCTCGGGGAGGATCTTGGCGATGACGCCCTTGTTCCCGTGGCGGCCGGCCAGCTTGTCTCCCTCAGAGATCTTGCGCTGCTGGGCCACGTAGACCCGCACCAGCTCGTTCATGCCGGGAGGCAGATCATCACCCTCGTCACGGCTGAACACCTTGACGTCGATGACCTTGCCGCCCTCGCCGTGCGGAATCTTCAGCGACGTGTCGCGGACCTCACGGGCCTTCTCACCGAAGATGGCCCGCAACAGGCGCTCCTCGGGGGTCAGCTCGGTTTCGCCCTTGGGGGTCACCTTGCCGACCAGATAGTCGCCGGGCCCGACTTCGGCCCCAACCCGGATGATTCCTTCATCGTCCAGGTCCCGCAGAACCTCCTCGGCGACATTGGGAATGTCCCGGGTGATCTCTTCGGCGCCCAGCTTGGTGTCGCGAGCCTCGATCTCGTACTCCTCGATATGGATCGAAGTCAGCACGTCGTCCTTGACCAGGCGCTGCGACAGCACGATGGCGTCCTCATAGTTGTGGCCCTTCCAGGGCATGAACGCGACCAGCAGGTTCTTGCCGAGCGCCAACTCACCGGCGTCGGTCGAGGGACCATCCGCCAGGACGTCGCCCTGCTTCACCTTGTCGCCTTCAGAGACGACCGGCTTCTGGTTGAGGTTCGTGCCCTGGTTGGAGCGCTCGAACTTCCTGAGCCGATAGGTCTTCTTGCGGTTGTTGGAGGACTCCTTGACGATGATGTGATCGCCGGTGATCTCCACTACTTCGCCGGCGCCCTCGGCTACCACCATGTCGCCTGAGTCGTAGGCAGCCCGGGGCTCCACCCCGGTCCCGACCAGCGGAGCCTCTGCCTTCAGTAGAGGGACCGCCTGACGCATCATGTTCGAACCCATCAGGGCCCGGTTGGCATCGTCGTGCTCCAGGAAAGGAATCAGAGCGGTGGCCACTGAAACGATCTGCTTGGGCGAGACGTCCATGTAGTCCACCTGCTTGGGGCTGACGAACTCGATCTCACCGCCGGTCTTGCGGACCAGCACCCGGGGATTGGCGAAATCGCCGTTGTCCTTGAGCGGTGCGTTGGCCTGGGCAATGACGTAGTTCTCCTCTTCGGAGGCGGTCAGGAAGTCGACCCGCTTGGTCACCTTGCCCTTGTCGACCCTGCGGTATGGAGTCTCGATGAATCCGAAGCGATTCACTTTGGCGTAGGTGGCCAGCGAACCGATCAGACCGATGTTGGGGCCCTCGGGCGTCTCGATCGGGCACATGCGGCCGTAATGAGACGGATGCACGTCGCGCACCTCGAAGCCCGCCCGCTCCCTCGACAGGCCACCCGGTCCCAGCGCCGACAGGCGGCGACGGTGGGTGAGCCCGGCCAGCGGATTGGGCTGGTCCATGAACTGACTGAGCTGGCTGGTGCCGAAGAACTCCTTGATGGAGGCCACCACCGGCCGGATGTTGATGAGACTCTGCGGTGTGATGACCTCAGGATCCTGGGTGGTCATGCGCTCTCGCACCACCCGCTCCAGCCGGGTCAGACCTACCCGCACCTGGTTCTGGATCAGCTCGCCGACCGTCCGGATCCGGCGGTTGCCGAAGTGATCAATGTCGTCGGTCCGGTAGCCGTCCTGGCTCTCGTGCAACGCCACGATGTAACGGATGGTGTCGAGGATGTCGTCGCGAGACAGAAGCCCATGCTCTTCGCTGATGTACTTGTCGTTGGCCAGCACCTTGCGGCCGAACTTGGACGACAGCTTGTAGCGGCCGACCCGGGTGAGGTCGTAACGCTTGGGGTTGTAGAAGAGCGTGTTGATGAGGCCGCGGGCGGACTCGACGGTCGTCAGTTCGCCGGGGCGGAGCTTCCGGTAGAGATCGAGCAGCGCCTCGTCGCGGTCCTCAGTGGTGTCCTTCTCAAGGGTGTTCTTGATGGATTCGGCGCCGTCGAACAGGTCGAGGATTTCCTCGTCCGTCTCACCGATTTCCAAGGCACGAAGGAACGTGGTCACCAGCTGGCGGCGCTTGCGGTCGACCCGCACGCCGACGGTGTCTTTCTTGTCGGTATCGAACTCGAGCCACGCACCGCGGCCCGGGATGACCTTGGCCGTGTAGAGATCCTTGTCCGAAGTCTTGTCGACCACCTGGTCGAAGTAGACGCCCGGGGACCGCACGAGCTGGCTCACGACCACACGCTCGGTCCCGTTGACGATGAAGGTGCCGTTGGCGGTCATAATCGGGAAGTCGCCGAGAAACACCTGCTGCTCCTTGATCTCGCCGGTCTGGCGATTCATGAAGCGGGCTGTGACGAATAGCGGCCGCGAGTAGTTGGAGTCGCGCTCTTTGGCTTCTTCGATCGACATGGTCGGCTCGGCGAACCAGTGATCGGTCAAGTCAAGGGCGAGACTTCCCGTGAAGTCCTCAATAGGGAAGACTTCGTCGAACAACTCCTGGAGGCCTGTTTCCAGGAACCAGTTGAAGCTCTGGTGTTGAGTTGCCAGCAAATCGGGGAGAGGCTGGACTTCGGGGATCTTGGCAAAGGACAAACGCTGGGCGACACGCGCAGAGGCCAAGGCGGGTTCCTCCTAAAAAAGGGCGGCAAGGGACGGCGAACGGCAAGAGTAACACAGCCGCGGAGATAAAGACAAATCTCCGCACATGACGTGCTATGGGACCTCGAAGTATCTGGGAGGTCTGTTCAGTTGTCCGCTATTGAACATACCAGCATTTCGCGGCCGGGGTCAAGGAATGAAGCGCAGTACGCAATACGCAGTACGCAGTTGCCTCGCCCGGGATCAGGGGTCGTAATCGACTATGAGGCGGGCTGAACGGTTGCGGGTCACGTAGTTGCCGGCCCACTGGATGATGACCAGCACCCGGTTCTGGAAGCCTATGAGGAAGAAGATGTGCACGGCCAGCCACATCAGCCAGGCGACGAATCCCGAGAACTGGAGCCGGCCGAAGTCTGCCACGCCTGCGCTCCGGCCGATGGTGGCAAGGCTTCCCCGGTCTCGATAGTGGAAGGGGTCGACCGGGCGACCCGATAGGCGGTGGTC
>JBPCTX010000216.1:0-3152 GCA_051011455.1 Acidimicrobiia bacterium
GTCAGGCCGGCCACTAGCGCTTCGACGTCGGGCTGATCCACCAACGGTCGCATCGAGCCGCTTCGCTCTCTGATGGCAGCTCCGGCTCCCAGCAAACGTGCCGCTCGCTCATCATCCGCAGTCGCGGCCGCTACCGCTGCCAACCGTTCAAGACTCCAGGCCACTCCCCCCACGTCGAGGATCTTGTGAAAGGTCTCCAGGCTGTGAGCGAGCTGCTCACCGGCGAGGGCCGGGTGCCCGCCACCCAGATTCACCATTGCCTGGTGGCCTCTGGTCTCGGCCAGGCAAGCTACGTCGCCGATCTCGCGGACCTCCTCCCAGGCCTGGTTGAGGTGGCCGGCGGCCTCCTCAAACTTGCCCTCGGCCAGCGACACCTTGCCGAGCCCCTTGTAGGCGTGAGCCCGCACCACCTTGAAGCGACCATCCGACGATCCCCGCAGGCTCTCGTCGTAGATCTCCCGGGCGCGTGACAGCTCGCCTACCGTGTGGAGCGCTTCCCCGAGCAAGGTTTGCTCGAATCGGATGTTCCAGGTGTCGCGGGCCGCGCGGAACGCCTCCAGCGCCCGAGTGTGCAGCGAGATCGCCTCGTCCAGGTCGCCCCGTTCCTGATGCGACAGCGCCAGGTAGCGCTGGACCCAGGCCTCCCCGTACGATTCACCCAGTTCCTCATATATCCGCTGGGCGGTGGCAAGCAACTCCAGCCCCCGATCGAGATTGGTGTCGCGACGACTCAGCTCGGCTCCCAGGAAGCTGGAGCAGTAGCCCTCGGCGTGCAGGTCGCCGACTCGGCGGGCCATGGCCAGACCCTCCTCCAGCTCGACCAGCCCGTGAGCGCTGTCGCCCAGATCGCTCGCAAAGAACCCGGCAGTGGCCAGCATGCGAGCCCGCAACGCCGAGTCCTCATCCGGAGTGTTCTCCAGCGCAACCCGGATCCAGTGCAAGCCATCACTCCAATCGCCGCGGGTCCGCCAGAACAGGAACATCTGGCTGGTCATCCGCAGCGAAGCCTCATCGCCCACCATCGAGGCAAAAGCGATCGCCGACCGGATGTTCTCGATGTCGGCCCCGAGGACGTCGTCGGCCGAATCCTGGGCCGGTCCCCGCAGCGCCGGAGCGGTGGAATCGACCAGCCGCTCAAAGTGCTCGGCGTGAGCCTTCTGGTACACCAGGAGCTGTCCGCTGCTTTCGAGCTTGCCCAGCAAGTACTCGCGCACCGACTCGAGGATGTTGAGCCGGACCTGGCCGCCGACCTGAACGCTGTTGACAAGGGATCGATCCACCAGAGCCGAGAGCGAGTCGACCACATGAGCCCGGGAGGAAGCGTCCCCCGCGGTCACCTCCTCGGCCGAGGCAACGTCAAACCCGCCGACGAACACACCCAGCCGGGCGGCGAACTCCTGCTCGTCATGGTCTAGCAAGTCGAATGTGGACTCGAGGGCGGCCCGCAGGGTCTGCTGGTGTTGAGGAGCGCTGCGGGGCCCGCCGGTGAGCAGAGCAAAGCGATCGTCGAGCCGATCGAGAATCTGCCGGGGGGTGAGGATCCGGACCAGAGCGGCCGCCAGCTCTATGGCCAGCGGCATCCCATCCAGACGGCGACAGATGGCGGCGACCGCGGCGGCATTGTCAGGACGAAGTACGAAAGATGCATCGACCTCGGCAGCTCGCAGGGCGAAAAGGGCGACGGAGTCGTAGCCGAGGACCTCGGGGGCCGCAGCCAAGTCTTCGGACGGTGTCGCCAGCGGAGGACACGGGTAGCGGGTTTCGCCGCTCGTGCCCAAAACCTGGCGGCTGGTGGCCAGAATCCTCAGATCGGGCGTGGCGCCGATCAGGCGGGTTGCCAGGTCGCCGGCTCCCTCAATCAGGTATTCGCAGTTGTCAAAGATCAACAGGCGCCTGCCTTCGCGCAGATAGTCGACCAGGACGTCCTCGGCCGGGCGGCCGGGAGACTCCTGCAGGCCCATGGCCTTTGCTACCGACTGCGCGATGAGGTCGTTGCTGGTCACCGACGCCAGCTCCACCAGCCAAACCCCGTCTGGGAACTGCCGTCGGGCGGCAGAGGCCACTTCGATCGCCAATCGGCTCTTGCCGGCCCCGGCCACGCCCGTGATCGTGACCAGTCGAGACTCCTCCAGGAGCGCTTCCACCTGCGCCCGCTCCTGCTCGCGGCCCACGAAGGCCGAGGTGGAGGTGGGCAGGTTGGTGGGACCGGCTTCCAGTTTCCGCAACGGTGGGAACTCGGATTCCAGCCCGTGGATGACCAGCTGGAAGAGGTGCTCGGGCTCGTCAAGGTCCTTCAGATGGAACTCGCCGAGTTCGAGCCAGGAAACTCCGTCGGGGACACCGGCCTCACCGAGCAGATGGGTGGCGGCCGACACCAGCACCTGGCCACCGTGGCCGACCTCACCGATCCTGGCTCCGCGATTGACGTCGATCCCGACGTAGTCGTCGCCCCCCAGCGCACCGACGCCGGTATGAACCCCGACTCTGACTTTCACCTGCCGGCCGCCGATCCACTCTTCGGCCGCCAGGCTGCGCTGCATGCCAACCGCGGCTGCCAGCGCACCGGTGGCGGTGGCGAACACGCAGAAGAACGAGTCGCCCTCGGTTCTGATCTCGACACCGCCATTGCCGGTGATCGACTCTCGAATCAGCGCCTGGTGCCTCTCCAGCACCGACGTGAAGTCCGGGCCCAGTTCTTGCAGGAGGCGCGTCGAACCCTCGATGTCGGTGAACAGAAATGTAATTGTGCCTGTGGGCAGCTCAGCCATAAGCGACTCGGGAGGAATCTAGTGGCGGGCTGCCCGCGCTGCTTGGGTCGGTCCGGGACCGAGGAAGGGCCTAAGCCCACTTGAAGGCCGGGATGCGAGGGCCGTCCTCACCCAGGATCCCCAGGTCGATGAGCGCGAACGCCAGAAGGACTGCGGCCAGAGGCACCGGTTGGCTGGTGGTGATTTCACGTGGACGGCGGGTGAACTCGGCCACGTGGTCGTCCAGATGGGCCAGGGTCCAGTGTTGGGGCCGGACCAGTTTGGAGGCCCGGTTGGGAAGCAATACGTAGCCCCACTCTTTGCCGGTAATGCCATAGGTGCCGATGCGCTGGGAGGCCTGAGCCACTCGCTGGCCTTCGGAGTTGATGATGGTGGGGCGGATGT
>JBPCTX010000217.1:0-4057 GCA_051011455.1 Acidimicrobiia bacterium
GTAACCGTCTTGGGCATAGTGGCGGTGGTTATCACCGCCGCCATCTTCGCTTTCTCCCGTGGCACCCGGCAGGTAACCGAGAGCGCCCTCTCGCTTCACCAAGCCGACGACACGCTGCGGGTCGCCACCGTTGCGCGCTATCAACTGGGCTTCGCCGTACACCTCGCAGGGCTCGACCGCGAATTCGGAAGCGACTTCTCGGCGGTGACCGAGCAGGCAATGGACGAGGCCTCCGATGCGCTTGATCAACTCAACGTCGGCATGGAGGACCTGGAGCGGTTGGGATCCGAGATCCTGACCCAGCAAGCAGTTCTGCAATACGGGGCCACGGCCGAGGCAATTCTGGCCTCCCTCGAAGCCGGCGATTCAGTCGGCGCCCAGCAATTGGCTGAGTCAGAATTGCCGCAAGCTTTCGCCGACCTGGGGGCTCTGCTCCTGTCGGAGCGAGAGGCCGACCTGGCTGCCGTCAACGCCTCCGACCGATCCACCGCGACGTGGGGCAATGTGACCCGCTTTCTGCTGGCGGCGGTCATTCCGTTGCTCATCATCATCCTCTACCGCGAGATCGTCAGGCGTCAGCAACGCCAGGCCGAGCTGGAGATCCGCCTTGACGCTGAGCGCCAGCTCAGCAAGGCCAGGGAGGACTTCATCGCCAACGCCTCCCATGAGCTGCGCACCCCGCTCACCAGCATCTACGGGATCGCCCAGTTGTTGCGCGAAGAACCAGACATGCCGGTAACCGCCGAGGAGATGATCGACATCATCAACAGTGAGGCCTCGGACCTGAACCGGATGGTCGAGGACTTGCTGACCACTGCCCGCCTGGCCGCCGGCCAACTACGTTACGAGCCCGAGCACGTGGAGACCGAGGACGAGGTCGAGAAGATCGTCGGCCCGTTCCAGCGCAACGGCGCCGACGTCACAGCCGACGTCGAGCCCGCGGTCGTCAACGTCGATCGCCTCCGCCAGCAGCAGGTGCTGCGCAACCTGGTCTCCAATGCCACCAAGTACGGCGGGCCTCACATTCGACTGTTGGGCCGGGTTGACGGTCAATGGTATGAGTGGGCGGTCGCCGACGACGGTGAAGGCGTGCCCCCGGAGTTGGAGGAGCGACTCTTCCAGCGCTTCATCCACCAGCACAGTTTCCAGCAGGCAGTGGCGGGTGGCGTCGGGTTGGGACTCTCGATCGTCAAGTCGCTGGCAGAAGGAATGGGCGGGTCGGTTTCCTACGAGAAGACTCCTGGTGATGTGCGGTTCATCATCCGGGTCCCGATGGCCCTGGAGCAGCCGGATGTAGTCGAAATGGGGGGCTGGGCGGACGAGCCCTCTGAGGGGGCTGCTTGAGGGTACGCGACCGTTTGCGCAAGGCCGAACATGGAAGGACCCGAATCTGGGCCCTTTTACTCGCGTTTGGGACCTTCGTTTCTCAGCTCGTGCTGCTTACCCCGCAGCTTGCTCTGGCCGCTCCTCCGCTTGCATCCCCGGACGGCTACAGCGTCGTGCAGGACGGCTCACTGATCGTCGACTGGTGGGACGCCGACTGGACCAAGCGCCGCAAGATTGTCTTCGACAACTCGTTGCAGGGCACCGACCTGGATGAGTTCCCGGTCCTGGTTACGATCCCGGGGGCCAGCTTCGACTACCTGCAAACGCAGAACCTGGGGCAGGATCTGCGCTTCGTCGACGCCACCGGCGAGCCGCTCTCGCACGAGATAGAAGTGTGGAACGAGCTGGGCGACTCCTACGTGTGGGTCAAGGTGCCCAGGGTCGATGCTCTCTCGACCACCGACTCCATCTGGATGTATTACGGCAATCCAGTCGCCCTGGATCGCCAGGATGCCGCCGGGGTCTGGAGCAACGGCTATGTCGGAGTTTGGCACTTCGACGAGGATCCCTCGGGCGGGGCCGGCAGTATCAGAGATTCGACGTCATATGCCAACCACGGTGACCCATACAACATGGACGCCAGCAATCTCCAGCCGGGAGCCATCGGCACGGGGCTTTCGTTCCCTGGAACAACCCCTAATCCGGATTACATTCGTGTCGCCAGCAGCGGCGTCGACGAGTTGTCCATCACCGGGACCCAACTAACGCTGGAGGCATGGGCGCAGCAGACCGGCGACAGCGGGGATTGGAGCATCATCGTCGGCCGGCAGTTGGGGTCCGGCAGCGGCGACAGTTTCGCGCTCTTCGGAGACCTGGCGTTTCCTGATCGCCTCGCCATGGTGGGCCCGGACAACTTCACGTCTCCTCCGGCATCGATGCCGCTCAATCAGTGGCGTTATGTGGCCGGGGTTCGAGATGGGACCGATCTGACTCTGTACTCAGCCGGGTCCCAGGTCGCCCAGTTGACCGGCCTTGGAAGCTCGATTGCCACCGACGTCAACGACATCACCATCGGGGCAGAGGAGAACGATGGCACTGCCAATCCCGCCGAGCCGTGGCTGGGACTGCTTGATGAGGTGAGGATCTCTGATGTCGGCCGATCGGCCGACTGGGTGCGGGCGCAAAACCTCTCGATGACCGGAGTCTTCGCGGCGCTGGATCCAGAAGAAAGCGCCCCGGCTTTGGAAGGCGTCCTCGGAAACGACAACGATCCAGAGGACGATCCACTCACGGCCATCCTTGTCAGTGGGCCCAGCCAGGCTCTCGGGTTCACCTTCCGGGACGACGGGACCTTTATCTACACACCCAATCCGGGCTACTCGGGTCCCGATAGCTTCGACTACAAGGTCAATGACGGGACCGGAGACTCGGGCACCGTCACCGCCACCATCGCGGTCGTAGGCGGAATCAGCGGCCGGGTATTCGAGGACATCGACGGCAACCTGCTGGAAGGGGCCGAAGCCATCGCCGATGCCGACAACCCGGTGGTGGTTGGAGCTACGGTCCACGTCTACGCCGACGCCGGAACCCCCGACGTACCGGATGCGGCCGACACGGCGGTGCCCGGTAGCCCATTCACAACCGGACCGGCCGGTATTTTCACCACCGGAGCGTTGGCGGACGGCAAGTACTGGGTGGTGGTTGACTCCAAGACCGTCCCGGCCTCTCAGGAGCCTGCCGAGCCGCAGGCCAACATCTGGGCCGAGCAGACTTACGGCTGGATCGGCGCCCTGTGTGCCGACGGCACCGGCGGCACCGGCGGGCCATCCGGTTCCAGCGCCTGCTTCGGCGGCCGGAGGGCGAGCCAATCCGACAACCTGACGACGTGGCATTCCGGAGCAGAGCACATCGCTCTGGCAAACATCTCCGGAGGCTTCGCGGTGCCGAACGTCGACTTCGGTTTCAGCTTCAACGTTGTGACCAATGCGCTGGCCGGTGACGGGCAAGACGATGACGGAGGTGCGGCCGGCCGGATAGTGCAGGGTTCGTTGCGGCAGTTCATGACCAATGCGAATGCACTGGCCGGAGCAAACTCCATGCGTTTCGTTCCGGCTGCGCCGGTCAACGACACCTCGTGGTGGGAGATCAAGGTGTCACAGGCACTGCCGGCCGTAACGGGCGCCGGCACTGTGATTGATGGGACCGCCTTCCAACTGTCAGACGGAGTGACGGTTCGCGATGAGAACCCAGGAACTACGGGCTACAACGCCGCAAACGACAAGACGGTTGGAGTAGACGATGTCCCGCTTCCGGTTATCGATCGGCCCGAACTCGAAATCGAGGCAGATCGCACGATCGTCAATCCGGTCGAAACCGGGATTCAGGGCGATGCCAACGGACTCGAGGTACGAGATCTGGCGATCTACGCCTTCGGAGATACCGGCATAGCCAACACCGACTCCAATATCGGCATCGGGCCCAGCGGCGGCTCCGACTACACCGGCGTGGTGATTGAGCGGAACCTGATTGGCTCAGGGGCCGGCGACTTCGTCGGGCCGATCATCCTCGGTACCGGCGCCGGGATCACGCTCGAGACCACCAACGGGGCGATTGTCCGTGACAACCTCATCGGCTTCACGGACGGACGCACGATCGACAACATCACCGCCACCGGCACCCTGGTGCAGGGGAACGAACTGACAACGGTGGACGAGGACGTAGCCGACTTCTA
>JBPCTX010000218.1:0-6490 GCA_051011455.1 Acidimicrobiia bacterium
ATGCGCCCAGTGCAGGATCGTGCCGCCCGGTGTCTCATACACACCCCGGTTCTTCATGCCGATGAAGCGGTTCTCGACCAGGTCGACCCGCCCGACCCCGTGGCGGCCGCCGATCTCATTGAGCATCGAGAGAATCTCGGTGGGATTCAGCTGTTTGCCGTTGATCTCCACCGGATTGCCACGGTCGTATGTGACCTCGATGACCTCGGGCTCATCCGGGGCCTGTTCCGGATCGACCGTCATGATGAACATGCCCGGCGGGGGCGATGACCAGGGATCCTCGAGCACGCCGCCCTCGAAACTGACATGGAGCAGGTTGGCATCGGTCGAATACGGCTTCTCAGGCGTGGTCGGCACCTCGATGCCGTGAGCGCGGGCGTAGTCCTCCAGGTCGGCACGGCCTTTCATGTCCCACTCGCGCCAGGGAGCCACCACCTTGATGTCGGGATTCAGTGCCATGGCGTTCAGTTCGAAGCGCACCTGATCGTTCCCTTTGCCGGTAGCGCCGTGGCTGATGGCATCGGCCCCGGTCATGGCTGCGGCCTCCACCAGGCCTTTGGCGATCACGGGCCGGGCCAACGAGGTTCCCAGCAGGTAATAGCCCTCGTAAACCGCATTGGCTCGCAGGGCAGGAAACACAAAATCGGAAGCAAACTCGTCGACCAGATTGCCGACAATGGCCTCGGAGGCGCCGGTGGCGAGTGCCTTGACGCGCGCCTCTTCGACCTCCTCGCCCTGGCCGACGTCGGCGGTGTACGTGACCACTTCCAGGCCGCGCTCGTCAATCAGCCAGCGGAGGATGACAGAGGTGTCTAGACCTCCAGAGTACGCAAGAACAACCTTCTTCATGAGGCTGCAGTCTGGCACTCAGCGTGCCCTAGACCCAAAAGGCAGTTATAAATTCGGACCGGAGTCGATCTCCTCCTGGGTTCTCCGGAGCATCGGCAAGGCGGCCCGGTCTTTGTCTCGGCCGGCGGCCTCCTTGGTGCGAATGACGTCGCTCAGCGACGCTACCGACACAATGAGGGGTTGGTCCAAAGAGACCGACATCTCGGTAGCTCCCCTCACCAGGTCGGAGAAGCCTCGGCTCCCTGCCGGAAGGAAGACCAGGTCGAGATCTCCCAAACGCGTAACCAGAGTCCAGGCGTCAGCCGAAGCGAGGAGATGGGGATCGATCGGGAACTGGACACCTTCAGGATCGGTCGTCGTCCGCAGGCGGGCATCAAGATCCTCGAGAGCACCGACCAATCGCCGAAGATTCTCGGGATCATCGGCAGGCGTGATGTCGACGTCCTGGGTCAGCAGGGGAGCACCTCTCAGCCTGGCCGCCACTCCGCCTATCAGCACGAAGCGGATGCTGTGCTCGACTAGAACCCGCAGCAATCCGACTGGATCGAACTCAGCCATGAGCGGCAGCTGCCATTGAGTCGAACGCGGTTGTCGCTCGGACGAGTTCTGCAAGGCGCTCAGCCGGAAGCAGCGCGAGGGAACGCTTTATGAGAGCGAGATCATGATCATCTCCGGCGGCAATCACTACCGAGAGTTCCAGACCCGTCGATCGAATGAGTGCGATCGTCGTCTCGAGTGGCGGCAAGACCTCGCCGCGTTCCCAGCGACCGATCATTGAGGCGGCCTTCCCGGCCCGTGAGGCCAGCTCCGATTGAGTCAGGCCGGCTCGCATACGGGCTTCCTTTATCAGACGAGCACTGATCACTCTGTCATCATAATACATATATGTCTTATCCAGTTTCGGTGTATGAGAGTATGACGGCACCCTGTGACACTCAGGAACGTCATCGCACCGTTCGCCGCAATGGAAGGCTTGCCGCCACTGCCTATCAGACCAGGCCGTCACTCACCCAGTTGTCGAGCAACTCATATGCCTCTTCAGGCGTGTACGGGCCTTCGTCAATGCGGTGCTCCAGCAGCAGATCCATCGCGGTTCCCACCCGCGGCCCGGGCTTGATCCCGAGATGGTTCATGACGTCGTTGCCATCGATAGGTGGTCGCAGCCGGTCCAACTCCTCCTGTTCCCGGAGTTCCTCGATGCGTTGCTCCAGCTCGTCGATCCGGCGTTGGATGGTCCGCTCCAGCTTGACGTTGCGGGTGGTGACATCGCTGCGCACCAGCAGGTTGAGGTCTTCGAGCAATGGTCCGGCGTCGCGGACATAGCGACGGACCGCCCGATCTGTCCAGCCATCTTTGAACGTGTGGGGTCGCATGTGCAGATAGACGAGTTGGCTGACGTCCCGAACTACCTGTTTCGGAAACTGCAGATGGCGCAGCCGGCGACGGGCCAAGCGGGCACCGACCACCTCGTGATGGTGGAAGCTGACAATGCCCCCCGGGCCAAACTCCCGGGTCCCCGGCTTCCCCACATCGTGATAGAGGGCGGCGAGCCGAATCTCCAGCCGGGCCGGCGTCTTGTCGACCACCGCCAGCGTGTGGGCGAGCACGTCCTTGTGTCGATGATGTGGATCCTGCTCCAGCGCCAGGGCGGGCACCTCGGGAATGAAGTGATCGGCCAGACCGGACTCGACCAGCCCGGAGAGGGCTCCGGAAGGGGCGGGAGCCACCAGTAGCTTCGAGAACTCGTCCCGAATCCGCTCAGCGCTGACGATCTCCAGGCGCTCGGCCAACTCCCCGGAGGCATCGGCAGCGGCCGGGTCGGCCGTGAATCCCAGCGTCGCCACGAAGCGGTAAAGCCGAAGCATCCGAAGCGGATCGTCGCCGAACGACACCTCCGGCGAGAGCGGGGTCCGCAGCACCATCGCCCCCAGGTCCGGCAGGCCGCCCCACGGATCGACCAATTCGGGTTCGTGATCGCCCGGCTGCAGGCGAAGCGCCATCGCGTTCACAGAGAAGTCCCGGCGCGACAGGTCGGTTTCGATGTCGTCCGAGAAGTCGACGGCCGGTTGACGGCTCTCCTCCCGGTATACCTCGCGCCGGTAGGTGGTGATCTCGAAGATGTGGCCATCCTTGACCACACTCACCGTGCCGAACAGCTCCCCGGCGGTGAACAGGTTGTCGGCCCACTCGGAGACGATCTGTTTGACGGCCTCCGGACGTGCATCGGTGGCAAAGTCGTAATCCTCATGTGGACGATCGAGGATCGCATCCCGGACGCTGCCGCCGACCAGGTACAACTCGTGACCGGCGCCATCAAACAGCGAAGCCAGTTGCATGGCGTGGGAGTCAGGCTGAAACAGCCTCTGAACCCGATCAGGAAGCATGGCCAGAGCCTAGGTTCAACCGCCTGCACGGCGTCGGTTGTCACCAGACACCAGACACTGCTAGCGGGTATCCGCTAACGCGAGAGGGCACCCGAGTGGATAGTCAGACGGTGGTCGCTTCTGGCTGAAAGCTGACAGCTGACAGCTGACGGCTGACAGCTGACTACGCCGTCGCGCGCTCCGTCAACCCGGCTGCTTGCAGCTTGATCTTGAAGTCGGAGGGGCTGGTGGCGTTGGCAAGAGCTTCCTCGTAGCTGATGTCACCCCGGCTCAGCAGCTCCATGATCGATTGATCAAAGGTCTGCATTCCGTAGAAGTCGCCTTCTTCGATGACTTCGCGGATCTCCACAGTCTTGTTCTCGTCCACCATCCGCTCGTACACGCGCGGCGTCATGGTGAGAACCTCGACGGCCGGGATCCGGCCTACGCCGTCTGCCTTGCGCACCAGACGCTGGCTGAGGATGCCCTGCAGACTGCCGGCCAGGCCCAGCCGGACCGCCTTGTGCTGGAAGGGTGGGAAGAAATCGAGAATCCGGTTGATGGTCTCGGCCGCATCGATGGTGTGGAGCGACGACACCACCAGGTGCCCGGTCTCGGCCGCTTGCAACGCGGCGTCAACGGTTTCGCGGTCCCTCATCTCACCGATGAGCACCACGTCGGGATCCTGGCGCAGCACCCTGCGAAGCGCCTGGCCGAAGTTGGCAGTGTCCACGCCTATCTCTCGCTGAGAAACGATGGCCATCTTGTCGGGGTGCAGCACCTCGATGGGATCCTCGATGGTGATGATGTTGACCCGGCGGGTGCTGTTGATGTGGTCGATGATCGAAGCCATCGTGGTGGTCTTGCCGGATCCGGTTGGCCCGGTAATCAGGATCAGGCCGTGCCGGGCCTGGGCCAGATTCTTGAGAACAGATGGAAGCCCCAACTCGTCGAAACTCTTGGAGGCCGGGATGACCGACCGCAGAACCAGGCTGACCGAAGTGCGCTGGCGGTAAACATTGACCCGGAAGCGGCCCAGGTTGGGTTTTCCATAGGCAAAGTCGGCTTCGTGCTCCTCACGGAAGCTGGTTACAGCCCGCGGGGGCATGATGCCCTGGGCATAAGCCTCAACATCAGACGATGACAGCGGTGGCAGGTCCACCGGCTGCAGGTTTCCGTCGATGCGGATGATGGGCGGTGACCCCACCTTCAAGTGCAGGTCCGATCCTCGAACCTCCAGCATCTTGGAAAGCAGATCGTCTAGAGATGGCACGGCAAACTCCTGGGTCCGGTACTGGGGTGATGTATCGGACGCCGGGGTGCCAGGCTTGATAGGAAGAAGCAGATCGATCTGGAGTTAGGCCAGCTCCTCCTGGACCGTGGTCATGGCCTGTTCAAGAAACTGCCAGGCCGATCGGGGGGACTCAATAGACGAGCCGGGCGGTGGGCTACCGGCCGCACCTTCCAGAGTGGCCGCCACCGACCGTGTGAGAGCTCCCAGGTCGTAACCGCCTTCCAGGAACAGAATCAGGCGTCCGGCCGGCACCAACCCCGCCACCCACTCCCCCAGGAAGCCGTAGTCGGCCTCCAACAGACGGATCCCTGCCAGCGGATCATGGTCGTGGGCGTCGTAGCCGGCGCTCACCAGCAGCCAGTCGGGACCGAACTCCTCCACCACGGGAGTCAGCTGCTCGGCACCCGACCGGTATACATCGCCGCCTGAGCCCGGTGGGAGCGGGAGATTAATGGTGGTTCCACGGGCCGGGCCCTCCCCCAGTTCGTCGTGCCAACCGGTTCCCGGGTAGGCGGGGAACTCGTGGAATGAGATGTACTGCAGGTCGGGCTGGTCGTAGAACATCGCCTGAGTCCCGTTGCCGTGGTGGACGTCCCAGTCGACGATGGTCACCCGTGAGCCGCCTGCGATGAGAGCCGCCGCCACCACTGCCACGTTGTTGAAGAGACAGAACCCCATGGCCCGAGCAGCGAGGGCATGATGGCCGGGGGGGCGAACGGTGAGGAAGGCGGCGTCTGCCTCGCCCTTCTGCAGCCTTTCCATGGCTTCCATTCCGGCACCGGCTGCTCGCAGGGCCGCCCCCCAGCTGTTGGGGACCGCGCTGGTGTCGGGGTCGAGTCTCCCTCCACCTGCCTTGCAGAATGTCTCTATGGCATTGATGTAGCCCGGCGAGTGGACCCGCTCCAGGTCGGACATCGCCACCGGATCCGGCTCAGCCGGGATCACCTGGATTCCGGTCGCCCGGTCCACTCCGGCCGCAACTGCCCCGAGTCGCTGAGGTCTCTCCGGATGGCCGGAGCCGTTGGAATGCTCCCCGAACAGGTCGTGGGTGAAATGCAGCACACGCATGACAGCTACTCTGCCATGACCACGTCATGCGCAACGACTTCTCCGTGGGCGGCGTGGTCACCGACCAGGATGGTCGCGTCGCCCTGATACGAACTATCAACCTGGGGGGCGACCCGGTCTGGGGGCTACCCAAAGGCCACCCCAAGCAGAGTGAGGCTGCCCTGGCCGCCGCGGTGCGCGAGGTGCAGGAAGAGACCGGCCTGATCGTCGAAGCACCGGCCGCGGCTCCGGCCGCGTCCATCGACTACTGGTTCGTCGCCCGCGACGGCGTCAGGGTCCACAAGCGGGTCGACTTCTTTCGCATGCATGCCACCGGCGGCAACCCCGCTCTCCACGACGATGAGGTGGAGGAGGTGGCGTTGCTCCCTCCGGCCGAGGCCAGGGCACGGCTCACCTACGACAACGAGCGGGCGGCCCTCGACGCCGCCCTGGCCTGATGCGAGTCCGGGGTCAATGGCCCAACCCGGTGGTTATCCGGCGGGGCTGGGCGGCCGCACACGCCCGGCCGTGGAACACTTCCCGTCCCGACGCTCACCTGCGTCTCGCCCGCGGTTCGGCCGGGTTTCTACGGGAGGCAACTCGAACCGTTATTGATTTTGGAGTCGAAACTGTCATCTCTCCCCCGTTGATGGCAGGAGCGCAGGCGCCATGGCGAGCTGCCGGGTTCGCTCCCTACACCACCCTGCTTCTGCTCCGCAAGCAGGTGCAAGCAGAAGAAGACGTCGCGATGACGGTGCGGGACCTGTCGGATCGAGACTGGCCCAGGGTGGTCGCGATCGACGCGGCCGCCTTTGGGGAGATGTGGAAGGCGGAGTTGCCGGCTCTGCTCGAAGCGCTGCGGTCGGCCCCGTCCTCGGCTCTGATCGGAATCGACCGGCCCGGGACCGACTCACCGGCCGGGTACGCCATCGTCGCC
>JBPCTX010000219.1:0-11276 GCA_051011455.1 Acidimicrobiia bacterium
CACTGCTCCCCGTGGACGCAATCTCGCCTGCCAATCCCTTCGACTACCGCATGGTTGAGGTCTTGCAGGTGCCGATGGCCTACATCGATACCGGGAGTGGAAAGCACAACTTCGTGCTTCTGCACGGGAACCCGACCTCGTCCTACCTGTGGCGCAACGTGATTCCGCACCTGGAGTCGTCGGGCCGTTGTCTGGTCCCCGACCTGCCAGGATTCGGACGTTCCGGCTCCATGCCCTCGGGTACCTACCGATTCGCTGAGTACATCGAGTTCCTCGAGGCCTGGTTGGCGGCGGTGCTTCCGGCCGGGCCGGTCACCCTCGTCCTGCACGATTGGGGCGCCGCACTTGGTTTCGACTGGGCCAGACGCCACCCGGAGCGGGTGCAGGGACTTTGCTACGGCGAAGCCATGGTCCAGCCCCGCCGGATAACCGACCTCCCACGGGCCTACCGCGATCGATTCATCTACATGCGGACCGACAAGGGTTTCCGGGAAGCAGTTGCGGACAACTACTTCATCAACTCGGTCTTCACCAACGGCATCATCCGGGAGCTCTCTGGGGAGGAACTGGCAGAGTATTCGGGACGGTTCACCACCGCGGAGGCGATCGTGCCGACGGTGCAGTTCCCGCGGGAGATCGCCTTCGACGGCGAGCCTGCCGACAACCACCGGCTAATCCAGGCATATGCCGACTGGCTTTCGACGACAAGCGTCCCGAAGTTGTTCGTGAACACCACCGCCGGCCATGCCCTGATCGGCCGCAACCGGGAATTCTGCCGGACCTGGCCAAACCAGAGGGAGATGACTGTGGTCGGGAAGCACTACTACCAGGAGGACTCACCGCACGAGCTTGGCCGCGCCATCGCCGACTGGGCGTCCACTCTGACGTAGGGTTCGCCGGTACCAAACGGGAAGGCGGTATGCCGGATAGGTTGGAAGCCGCACTGGTTGGGCTCGGCTGGTGGGGCCGCCAGATAGCTAAGACCCTCGATCGTTCGGAACGAATCCACGTCGGCCGGGTAGTCGATCCCGACCGCGAGCGAGCGGGACCCTTCGCCGACGAGCACGGTCTGCACCTCGACGCTGATCTGGCGCGGGCCCTGGCCGATCCGCAGGTTGCGGCGGTCATCATCGCCACCCCACACCTCCTGCACGAGGAGCAGGTGGTGGCGGCCGCGGAGGCTGGGAAGCACGTCTTCTGCGAAAAGCCGCTGGCCTTGCAGGCGGCGGCCGCCCGCCGCATGCTCGAGGCGTGCCGGACCAGGGGCCTCGTGCTCGGGGTTGGCCACGAGCGAAGGTTCGAACCGGCCATGGAGGAGGCGGGCCGGATGATCGAGTCGGGCGAGCTGGGGAGGCTGCTTCATATCGAGTGCAACTGGTCACACAACTACTTCGCCGGTTCAAGTGCCTCCAGCTGGCGTCAGGATCCTGCTCAGGCACCGGCCGGAATGCTGACTGCCCTCGGGGTCCACATCACCGACCTGTTCCAATCGATGGCGGGGCCGGTCGGAGAGGTTCGGGCCATCAAGACGCACCGCTCGGCCGAGTTCCCGACAGACGACGTGCTTTCGGTTCAGCTCCGCTTCGCCAGCGGCGCGACCGGAGCCATGTCTCATCTGGCGACCACACCTTTCTACGCCCGGCTGTCGGTGTTCGGCGATCGGGGATGGCTCGAAATTCGCGAGACTTCAAACGTGGACACCCCCGAGGACTCTCTCCTGACCTGGCGGGGAGTCGACGAGGAGATCCACACCAGACGCTATGCCCCGACCAATCAGGTCGGGGCCAACCTCGATCACTGGGCTGCGGCAGCTCTCGGTGCTGAGGATTACCGGTTCACCGACGACCAGCTCATCCACAACATCGAGATCCTTGAAGCGATCGTCCGGTCCTCGGAGTCGGGCGTCACTATGAAAGTGGGGTAGCCGGACTGCTCTCAGGGGATCAGAACTACCTTGCCGGTGGTGGCCCGCCCTTCCAGGGCGTCATGGGCGGACCTGGCGTCTGCCAACGGGTACGTGGCGCCAATTCGCACCCTGAGCTCGCCGGCCGCAATCCAGGCAAACAGGTCGTCACTGCGGCTGAGTAACTCCTGCCGATCTGCCAGGTATGCCCCGAGCGACGGCCTTGTGACATACAAGGAGCCGACTCCGATCAGGCGCCTCAACTCAAAAGGCGGAACGACTCCGCTCGACTGCCCGAAGAGAGCCATTAGCCCTCGCGGCCGCAGCAGCTCGAGGCCACGGTCGAATGTGTCGGCTCCGACCGAGTCATAAACAACATCGAGTCGCCCATCCCCGAGAATGGCCCGGACTTCGTCCGCGAAGTCTGTCTCCGTGTAGATGATGACATGGTCGGCGCCGGCGGCCCGGGCCAGTTCGGCCTTCTCCGCGGTCCCGACAGTTGTGAACACGGTGGCACCGAGCCGCTTGGCTACCTGAATCAGCAGCAGTCCCACTCCCCCGGCTCCGGCGTGGATGAGGCAGGTCGAGCCGGGTTCGAGCGAATAGGTGTCGTGCGCTAGATAGTGAGCGGTCAGGCCCTGCAGCATGACCCCGCCGGCGGTGACCAGCTCGACGTCATCGGGGACTCTCACAAGGCTGTCGACCGGAACTGCGACTTGCTCGGCATATGCGCTCGGAATGCTGGTGAATGCCACCCGGTCGCCCACCGCCACGCCCTCAGGAGCATCTCCCAGTGAAGTTACGACACCCGCTCCCTCCAGCCCGGGGATAAACGGAAGCGACATCGGGTAGAGGCCGCTCCGCTGGTACACGTCGATGAAGTTGACTCCGCTGGCTGCGATCTCAACCACCGCTTCGCCCGGGCCGGCGACCGGATCGGGCATCTCGGCGGCTACCAGGACCTCGCTGCCGCCCGACTGCGCCACTCTGATTGCCTGCATACGTCGCCTCTCTGGTCGGAGAACGAGCCTAACCCGGCTCGGCTAGCCTCGCCCCGTGGTGGCCAGTGAGACCAGAATTGCGATTGCCGGCGGCTCAATCGGCGGTCTAACCGCCGGCGTCCTCCTCCACGAACTGGGCCTCGATGTACAGATCTTCGAGCGCTCCAGCGTTGCGCTCGAATCCCGCGGGGCCGGCATCGTCGTCCTCCCAATGACCGAGCGCTACTTCATCGAGCGGGGAGGAGAGGACGACCGCGTCAGCCTGGAGCTGCCGTGGTGGAAGTATGTCGATGAGAACGGCTCGGAGTTGAGCGCCCACCTCGATCGTTTCAGGTTCAGCTCATGGAACACCGTGTACCGCGCATTGCTGGACGCCTTTCCGGCCGAGCGGTACCACTACGGACGCGAAGTGACCGGGTTCACACAGACCGGCCAGGAGGTCCATGTGAGCTTCCCCGACGGCGAAGGCGTTGCCGCCGACCTGCTCGTGTGCGCCGACGGCGTGGCATCGACGGCCCGCCAGGCCCTCCTCCCGGGAGTGGAACCGAGCTACGCCGGCTACGTGGCCTGGCGCGGCACCGCGGCCGAATCCGACCTGTCGGCCGGTGCCGTTGCCGACCTGGCTGATTCGCTGCTGTATCAGGTGCTGGACCACGGGCACATCCTGGTCTACGCCATCCCCGGGCCCGACGGCTCGCTCCAGCCCGGCCGCCGCCTCCAGAACTTCGTGTGGTACCGGAACTATCCGGTCGGAGGGCCCTATGAGAGTCTGATGAGAGACCGCCAGGGCCAATCCCGCACCTCCTCGGTCCCGCCCGGGATGGTTGCTCAACAACACCTGGAGGAACTGAGATCGGCGTCGGCGATGCTGGCCCCCACCATCAGCGAGGTCGTACTGGCCACCCTTGAGCCTTTCATTCAGGTGATCTTCGACCTCGAGAGCCCCAAGATGGCCTTTGGCCGCATCTGCCTGGCCGGAGACGCTGCCTTCTCAGCCCGGCCCCATGTGGCGGCGGGAACGGCCAAGGCCGCTGCCGACGCCTGGGCTTTGCGTGATGCGCTGCGAGACCACGACGACATCGATACTGCTGTGGCGGGTTGGGAGAAATCGCAGCTGGAGCTGGGTCGGCGGGTGGTCGGGCGCTCCCGAGCTATGGGCCAGCGCTCGCAGTTCGAGAGCGCAATGGTGGCCGGGGATCCCGACTGGAAGTTCGGCCTCTACGATGCCGGCAATTGAGGACATCGTTCGATTTCTCGACGGCTAGCTCCTAAACCTGCGGGTTCACCGTGGTCCGAGCGTCGGAGACGATGTTCAACCCGACTCCCCCCAGCACCAGGATCAAGCCCCCGATCACGCCGGCCGTGAGTGACTCGCCCACCAGCACCGCCGAACTGATCAGGCCGATCACAGGGATCGCCATCAGGGTCAGATTCGTGGTGATGGCCGGGAGAGTCCTGAGTGCGGTCAGAGAACCCCACAGAGCCACTCCACTTGCCATTGTCGCCTG
This sequence comes from Acidimicrobiia bacterium, assembly GCA_051011455.1. Taxonomy (GTDB): domain Bacteria; phylum Actinomycetota; class Acidimicrobiia; order Spongiisociales; family SHLN01; genus SHLN01. The sequence goes on from JBPCTX010000219.1 coordinate 4,413, forward strand.
GAACGCAACGATGCCTGCCAACTGCCACGTCCAATCGATGGCCGGAATCCCTTCCACCAGCAGCGCAATCGTCAGCATTGGCAGCGCCGCCACCATCAGTTGCCATGGCAGCAACGCCAGCGGAGTTGAAGCCCAGGTGTGGTGGCGAACGTGAACGCTGACCGAAGCCAGGAGGGCGGCCGCACTCAACAGCATCAGATGGCCAAGGAGCAGCCGCCCGTCTGTCCAGTCGAGGCGGGTGGGCTCGAAGACCAGGACGATGCCGCCCAGGCCGATGATCAGGCCGAGCCACCGAAGCCGATCCATGTGCTCATCAACGAAGAAGGCCGCCAATGGAACCGTCCACAGACTGGTGGTCCACACCAGGATCGACGAGCGACCCGGCGGCACGAATTCCAGAGCACCAAACACAAGAATGAAAACCAGGGCAAGGCGGAAGACCGCCACCGACCCGATGATCGGGTAATCCTGCCTGGGTGGCCGAACCAGCCGGCCGGTGGCGGCAGCGAACAGGAGCACTGTCAAGGTCCCTCCCGTCAGGCGGAAGACGGCCAGCCACAGTGGTGAGATTGACTCGAGGCCGGTTGCAAGCAGCGGCCAGTTAATCCCCAGGATGAGGACGACCAGCGCCAGCAGGAAATAGGCGGTACCCCTGCTGACGATCGGCGGTGACTCTAAGTCGCGGGCCTGCACCTGCCCGCCGCCAGACTCGGAGCGTTGGCGCCTTTGCGTCATTCCCTTCGCTCCTCCGATTGTCGACCAACCGCGAGGAGCGGCGGACATCTAGCGCTTCAGCTACGGCACATTACAGTCACGGGCGGCAATGCTAAACGAGGACGATCGGCTCCAAGGGGTCGACCGGACACTGGCGGGGAGGAATCATGCTGCGGGTCGGACTGATCGGGATCGGAATAATGGGAGCGGCCTATGGAACCAATCTCCTCGAGGCAGGATTTGAGGTTTCGGGTTTCGATCTCGACGAGGATCGCAGGGAGGTGCTGCGCACCGCCGGCGGGAGCCCGGTCGCATCGGCGTCTGAAGTAGCGGCGAACTCCGATGTCATCTTGATCGCACTGCCGAGTACCGGCGCCCTCACCGACGCCATCCAGGGCAAGGGTGGCGTTCTGGAAGGTGCCCACCCCGGACTCATCTGTGTCGAGATGAGCACTTTTCCGCTCGACGCCAAGGTAAGGGCCAGAGATGTACTAGCAGAGGCCGGCGTCCAAATGCTCGACGCACCGGTGAGCGGGACCGGACTCCAGGCTGCCGCAGCTGAGGTCGTCGTCTATGCGAGCGGCGAGCAGGAGGCACTCGATAGGGCCCGGGCCGTTTTTCAGGCCCTGGGCAAGGAGACATTCGAGTTGGGCGAGTTCGGCAACGGATCCCGCATGAAGTACGTCGCAAACCTCCTGGTCTCAGTCAACAATCTGGCCACCGCCGAGGCCTTCGTACTCGGGATGAAAGGGGGCCTGGCTCCCGACCAGATTCTCGAAGTGATCTCGGCCGGTGTCGGTAGCTCGCGAATCTTTGAGATCCGCGGGCCCATGATGGCCGAGGATGACTATGAGCCGTCCGCAAAGCTGAGGATGTTCATCAAGGACATCAGCGTGATCGGTGAGTTCGGAGAACAGATCGGAGCCCCCACTCCCCTGCTCGACGCCAGCCTCCCGTTCTATGAGGAGGCCGTGGCGGCCGGTCTGGGAGATCTAGACGGTGCGGCGTTGTGCCGACTACTGGAGACGAAAGCCGCCTTCGAGCGCACTCCGTTGTCCTGAGAGACAGGCGTTGGTCGCATCGCGGCAAACGGTAGAGTTCCGTTCGTCCCCGGAGGACCATGCCCAAGTTCGAAGTTCAAGACGGTACGATCGATGTCGAGCAGCTCGGCTCCGGCCCTGATCTGATCGTCCTCCACTCCCTGCTCACGGGTCGAGAAGCCTTCCGTGAGGTGGTGCCGACCCTGGCCAATTCGTGGACGGTGAACCTGATCGACCTGCCCGGGTTCGGCGGCTCCACCCCGACGACGCCGACCATCGAATCCTTTGCCGATCGGATCGCCGGGCTATTCCCGATGGCAGGATTCAGTGAGGACAGTGCCGTCCTCGGGAACGGCCTGGGGGCCTTCGTGGCGCTGGCACTAGCCGCCCGGCACGGGCACCGCTTCGACCGGCTCGTGTTGCTCGGTGCCGCGACCGGATTCCCCCCTGAAGGCCGCGACACCTTCCGGGCCCTCGCCGAGCGTGCCAGAGCCGGAGGGATGGAGTCGATAGCCGACGCGGCGGTGCGGCGCACGTTCCCCGATGAGTTCATCGCTGCTCACCCAGACCTCGCCGACGAACGCCGCCGCGTTTTGCTGGAAATCGATCCCGAGTCCTTCGCCGGGGCGTGCGGAGCTCTATCCATCCTGGATCTTTCGCCGACGCTGCCGGGGGTGGCCAACCCCACAATGCTGGTGGTGGGCGAGCTGGATGCCGCCACGCCACCGATGCTGGGACGGGCAGTCGTGGAGGCAATCAGTGACGCCTCACTGATCGAACTGCCCGGCTGCGGTCACTGTCCTCAACTGGAGCAGCCCGGATCGCTGCTGGCTGCTCTGGCTCCGTTCCTCGACCTATCCGACGCCGCCTGATGAACGATCAGACGGACGGCTCCGTGTTTGACGTAGCAGGGCGGGTGGTGGCCATCACCGGTGCAGCCATCGGGATCGGTGCGGCCGGGGCCCGCACCTTCGCCGAAGCCGGAGCCCGCGTCTACCTGCTCGACATCGACGACGACCGCGCCCAAGCCGTCGCGGAGGGAGTAGGGACGTATCTTCACTGCGATGTCACCGACGCAAGCGAGGTGGCTCAGACATTCGCAACCATTGGGCAGGAGGCAGGTGGTCTGGATGTGCTGGTCAACAACGCTGGCGGGTTCTGGCGCCAGGCCGGCGTCGATGAAACCACCGAGGATGACTGGGACCGCATCGTCGACCTCAATCTGAAGAGTGTCTTCCTGTGCTCACGGGCCGCCATTCCACTGCTTACCGAGTCCGCCGCAGGGCGGCTTATCAACGTCGGATCGCTGGCGGGCCAGACCACCATGTACAGATCAGCGCCCGCCTATGCCGCCGCTAAGGCCGGGGTGCACGCCCTCACCCGGGTGCTGGCCTACGAGCTAGCCCCGTTGGGGATCACGGCCAATGCACTGGCTCCGAGCGCAGTTCTCACCGACAGGATCCTGGAGGTGCGAGACGAAGCCGAGCGGGAGCAGACCGCCCGGTCGATTCCGCTTGGGCACTATGGCTCCCCGCAGGACATCGCCAACGTATTCCTGTTCCTGGCCTCGGACGCATCGGCCTATCTGACCGGACAGACGCTGGCCGTAAACGGCGGCCGCTTCATGATCTAGGCGTGATGGCCAGCCGCAACCGACGGCAGCTCCCGGCGCAACCCGCCTGGATCAGGGGCGGATCCAGTCGGGGTTCGATCCGGTGTCGGCCTGCAATCCGGCGGCGGCGACCCCGGCCACTGCGCACTCCTCGTCTGGTTGCGACACGTCACCAGACACCCCAACGGCACCCAGGATCGAGCCGTCTTCTTCACGGATGATCACCCCTCCGGGCAGGGGCACCATTCGGCCCTGTGACATGTCCGACAGAGCGCCAAAGAACACCGGCATCTTCTCAGCTCGCTGTGCCAGGAGGTTTCCGGGCAGTCCCATCCCCAGGGAACCCCAGGCCTTGGCGGTGGCAATCATCGGCCGCATGAACTCGGAACCGTCCTCTCGCTTCATGGCAATCGGATGGCCGCCATCATCGAGAACGACCACAGCCAGTTTCCCGAGTCCCAGGTCGCGACCCTTGGCGATGGCGGCATCAATGATCGTGTCGGCTTCTGCCAATGTGAGCTTCCTCATTCGGCGCCCTCCCTCTCGTTGCGTCTGCAACATAGCCGCCCGGGCTAATCGTCAGGTTTCGACCGGCATCCCGACCATGCTTCCCCACTCGGTCCAGGACCCGTCATAGATCCGGACATGATCGAAGCCGAGCAGGTAGTGAAGGGCCGTCCAAACCAGTGTGGCGCGGTGGCTGAGCCGGCAGTACGCCACCACGTCCTCGAAATCACCAGGGTCGATGGCTGAGGCCGCCAGCACGGCCCGGAGCTCGGCCGGGCTCTTGAACGTGTCGTCGTCGTTCAGTAGTTCGCGGTAGTACAGGTGCCTGGCACCGGGGATGCGACCCTTGCGCTCGGCTCCGTGATCGAATTCGGGCGGTGGCATCACCCGCTCCCCGCGGTACTCCTCAGGTGAGCGAACATCCAACAGCAGTCGTCCCGGGTCGCCGAGACCGCCGACCACTTCGTCCCGGCCTGCCCGCATCGACTGGTCGGCAGCTTGTGGCTGGTAGAGGACCGGCGTGACCGCGGTGGGTTCAGCCGTCAGCGGCCGCCCCTCGGCCGTCCAGCGCGTTCTGGCTCCGTCGAGCAGGCGGAGATCGCGGTGGCCGGCCATCAGCAGTGCCCAGTAGGCGTAGGTCCCGAACTGCACCGGGTCCCCCGACAGGACGACGGTGGAGTCCTCTCCAATCCCCTGTTGCCCGAGGCGATCCGCCAGCTGGGCCGGTGTGAGGAACTGACGGTCTGATTCGTCCCAGCAGAGGTCCTTCCAATAGGACCAGATCGCCCCCGGAATGTGGCCGGATTCGAAGGTGGCCGGGGAGTCTTCCAAGGAGATCTCGATCACCCGAACGGCCGGGTCATCCAGGCGAGCTTCCAGCCAATCAGAAGTCACAAGGGGGGTTTGGCGTCCTGCCGGCATCAGTTGCATTGTATATTGTGCAATAGGCCTGCGGGTCAGGCGCGGCGGTGAAAGGTTGGCATGTCGAAGCGCACCGATGGTGGTTGGGTAGTCGGCCTGAGCGACGCCGAAGGACAGGATCCGAGCTTGCTGGGCGGGAAGGGGGCCGGCCTGGCCAGCATGGCAAGTGCCGGGCTACCGGTGCCTCCCGGTTTCGTCATCACCACCGAAACGTGCCGGGCCTACTACTCGCAAGACAAGCTCTTTCCTGCCGGGCTTTGGTCTGAAACCCAGGCCGCCATCAGCGCCGTCGAGACGGCAACCTCCAAGAGCTTCGGTGGCAGCAGCAATCCGCTGCTGCTCTCCGTACGTTCGGGGGCCGCAGTCTCCATGCCGGGCATGATGGACACTGTGCTCAACCTCGGCCTCAACCCCGATACCGTGGAGGCGCTGGCCAAACTCACCGACAGTCCCGACTTCGCGTGGGAGACGTACCGCCGCTTTGTGCAGATGTTCGGCGAGATCGTCTTCGGCGTACCCGCCGACCGCATGGCGAGCACGGTGGCCACGCTCACGGGCCAGGCCGGACCGGGCGGGCTCTCGGTTTCTGACCAGCAATCTCTGGTGGCTCGCCTCGAGAAGATGATCCTCGGCTATGCGCGCCGCCCCATCCCCCGGGATCCCGAAGAGCAGCTGCAGCTAGCCATCTCGGCAGTATTCGACTCTTGGATGAATCGCCGGGCCATCGACTACAGGCGGATCAACGGCATCCCGGACGACCTGTTCACCGCAGTGACGGTTCAGGCCATGGTCTTCGGGAATGCCGGTGAAGATTGCGGCACCGGCGTGGCCTTTACCAGGGACCCCGCCACCGGCGAGCCCACGATGTACGGCGAGTTTCTCCCCAACGCGCAAGGCGAGGACGTGGTGGCCGGGGTGCGAACTCCCCTCTCACTCGAGCACATGGCTGAGCAGATGGGAGCTGCCCACCAGCAGCTGGTCGATATCGCCGCCCGCCTCGAGAGCTACTACCGAGACATGCAGGACATTGAGTTCACTGTCGAGCACGGCCAACTGTGGATGCTGCAAACACGCTCAGCCAAGCGAACCGCCCGGGCGTCGGTTCGCGTGGCCGTCGATCTGGCCGATGCTGGCGTGATCACCCGCCGCGAAGCCGTGCGGAGGGTGACCCCGGACCGGCTGAACGAACTGTTGCATCCGGTCGTCAAGCCCACGGCAGACGACGTGCCTCTGGCGTCCGGCCTGGCCGCCTCACCGGGTGGCGCGGCCGGCATTGTTGTGTTCGACGCCGACGAGGCCCAGCAACTCGCAGAAGAGGGCCACCAGGTGGTGATGGTGCGACACGAGACCAGCCCGGAGGACTTCCACGGGCTGGTGGCCGCCGCAGCCATCGTGACCGCCCGGGGCGGTGTCACCTCCCACGCCGCGGTCGTAGCCCGCGGCATGGGCAAGTGCTGCGTCGTCGGCTGTGAGGCCATCGACGTCGACTACGGGCAGCAGCTGTTCACGGTCGGTTCACACATCGTCTCCCGGGGAGATTGGGTAACCGTCGACGGCAACACCGGCCAGGTATACGCCGGCCAGGTGGACACAGCTGAGCCAGAGCTCGATGACTACTTCGGGCGTCTCATGGAGTGGGCCGATGAGTTCCGGACGCTCCGAGTCCGAGCCAACGCCGATACACCTGAAGATGCGGCCGCCGCCCGGCGGATGGGAGCGGAGGGAATCGGGCTATGCCGCACCGAGCACATGTTCTTCGTCGATGGGCGGATCGAGGCCATGCGGGCCATGATCATGGCGCCAAACGTCGTGAGCAGGTCCGAGGCCTTGGCAGACCTCGAGCCACTCCAGGTCAAGGACTTCGAGGGGATCTTTGAGGCCATGGCCGGGCTGCCGGTGACCATTCGCTTGCTAGATCCCCCGCTCCACGAGTTCCTGCCTCGACGCGACGAAACCCTGCTGCGCATCACCAACCTGAAGCTGCAACTGCGCGACGCCGGCGACCTGGACGACATCAACCGCCTCCTGGAGGAAGTCAACGATCTGGAAACCACGCTTGACCGCATCGAA
>JBPCTX010000220.1:0-4902 GCA_051011455.1 Acidimicrobiia bacterium
CCATGCAGCACCTGACGCTGGAGGTGGGAGACTTCGACGACGTCGTGGTCGAGGATGCCCGGCGTCCCGAAGCCGGCGGGGGCGAGAGAGGGACCGGCCGTCGACCCCAGGCCACCGGCCCCTACCAGCAGAACCCTCGCATCAAGCAGCCGGCCTTGCCCTTCCTCGCCTACTTCCGGCAGAAGCAGGTGTCGGCTGTAGCGACTGCGCTGATCCGACCGCAGGGTCAGCGGGGTGTCCCAACGTCGGCCTTCCTGCTTCCAGCGTTCCACCCCGCCGGCCAGCGAAACGACGTTGCGGTACCCCAGGCCCTCCAGTGACTCCGTTGCCAGTGCCGACCGTTCTCCCACCGCGCAGTAGACGATGATCTCCGCAGCCGGGTCGGGCAGCCGACTGCCGGCCGAGCTCTCCAGCACTCCCCGCGGAATGTGGACAGCGCCGGGAATGGCTCCGGTCTCGAACTCGTCTGCTTCGCGCACATCGATGAAGATCGCCGCACCGAGCGACGCCTCAGCCTCCTCAGGCGTCACCTCCCGGATCCGCCCCCGGGCTGCCGCCACCATTTCCTTGAACGTGGGCATCGCGAGAGTCTATTTGATTTCCCTGGGTTGGCCTGGAGACACCACCCAAGAACACAGGAACGCGCTTCACCCCCCACCCATCCTCCCCCGCTGCGCGGGGGAGGTGCCAGACATGCGCGCCTTCGGGTCGATGACCAAGGCAATGCTTTGCTGTTTGCTGTTTGCTGTTTGCTGTTTGCTGCCCGCCGAAGCCTTTCTTTCGCGCACTATCACACGTAAATTGACGTTAAATCCTGTTAACGCTATTAATACCCCATGCGGTCTGCAGCGTCACGTCGAAATGCTCGTCCTCCCATTCCGGTGCCAGGCGCTGCAGGCCGCAGCCCCATCTCGCGGCCGACCGTGCAGCGTCGATCCATGGTCCGGCCCAAGCTGTGGCGCACGGCGGGGGGGTACCCGGCCGACCACATCTATGTCAGGCGCTATTGGACCGCAGCAATCGGAGCGAGCGCCGTGTCGGACTTGTTGCGCTTGATTCGGGCGGCGGAGAAGTCTCAGCCCATCAAGCGACCGGTGAACACGCCTGCCCTGGCCCGCTGTGGGTTGGTGATGGGCGACAGCCGGGGCGTTTGGGTCAGGGCAACGGTGCCGGAACTTCCGCCCTTCCTGCTGAGGCGGCTGCCTGCCTATCTGCGTGAGGAGCTGAGCCGGGTGAGAGTCGGCCCGTAGCCGCGATCGCCGCTAGGCGTCGGGAGCCCGGCCAATGATGATGATGACGCTGTCATCGGCGCCGACCTCGGTGCCCGGGGGAGGCAGGGTCGAGATGATCTTGCCCCACGACTCCTCGTCGGACACCACGAACTCTGGTATCAGTGCCACCAGGATCTCGGTTTCGGCGGCCTCCTGGGCCATGACCAGGTTGGCCTCGGTGCGAGTCATACCGATGAGGTTGGGCAGCGGGAACGTCGGAGCTTCACCATTGGACACTTCGATGAAGACCTCGCCGTTGTGGCTCAGCTTGGCGCCGGCGTCCGGAGTCTGGCTCAGGATCGTGCCGGCCGGCTCCAACGATGGAATCTCTTCAATTACAGGTCTGAGGTGGGCGAAGTAGACGAGTTGCGCAGCCTCCTCCTGGGTCACGAGCGGCTCGACCAGTAGATCGGGAACCTCGGTGGACGGCACCACGTAGAACTTGCTGGATCCCTCTGGAATCGGCGGGAAATCTTCGACCGGCACGTCGACCAGGAATTCCTCCATGAACTCGCGCCAGATCGGGGCCGGAACGCTTCCACCGAACACCCGGCTATAGAACTCACCGTTGATAGTGATGTTGGTCATCGGGATCTGAGCGTCGGCGTACCCGACCCAGACCGCCGTCGAGTACTGGGGAACGTATCCAACGAACCAGGCGTCGCGGAACCTCTGGTTGGTCCCGGTCTTGCCGGCCTGAGGACGCCCGATGTTGGCCCGGTTGCCGGTTGCGCCCGGAACCGACACCACCTTCTTCATCGTGTTGACGACCACCGCGGCCAGGGTCTCGTCGAGAACCCGCTCGGCCGACGGCTCAGCCTCGAACAGCACGTTGCCGGCCTCATCCTCGATGCGTTCGATCAGGTACGTCTCGTTCTTGATTCCGTAGTTGGCGATGGTGGAATAGGCGGCGGCCATGTCGAGAGGGCTCACCTCGCCGGCGCCAAGCGCCAGCGAGTAGACCAGGGGCAATTCCGAGGACACACCCAGGCGGTTGGCGACGTCTGCCATGGCCTCGGGACCAACTTCGACAGCAACCTGGGCGAAAGTCGGGTTGGTGGAGAAGTAGGTGGAGGCTTCCAGGCTGCGGAGGGCACCGGCGCCCCTGCCTCCTCGCACCGTCCACTCAAAGCTTCCACCCGGACCGCACGGCACATCGCATTCGATGACGAGCGGTGAGGATATGTTCCAGTACGAGTTGAGGCTGCCGCCTTGCTCCAGGTATGCGATCAGTGCGAACGGCTTGGCCGATGACCCGGGCTGGCGTTGACCCTCCGTGGCCAGGTTGTAGTCCCGCTGGCCGGCTTCGACGTCCTCCCCGAAGTCGAGGCCTCCGGCCATCACCTTGATGGCGCCGGTGTCGTTGTCGACGGTCGTGATGGCTCCGGTGGGGGCCGCCTCGCCGGTCTCGGAAAGCGGCAGCCATTCGCGGAGGATCTGATTGGCTCGCTCCTGGAAGTGGAAGTCGACCGTAGTTGTGATGACCAGGCCGCCCTTGAGGCCGGGCTCGAGCTCACATTCGATGTCGTCGGCCGGGCAGCCGAAGACCGAAACCAGCCGATCCTCAGGGGTGGTGCCGAGCACCGAGTCAAACTTGGGGTCGTTGAGCAGCGATCCGACCGCCGAGATCCTGATCAGCTCAGCCGGCTCGGGGAAGTTCTGGTGGGGGATGATCGTGGCCGCCAGTGGTAGGGCGGCGGCAGCATCGGCCTCGCCCTGTGTGACCAGCTCCAACTCCACCATCTCGTTGAGGACACTGACCCTTCTCTCCTCAACAAGCTCTTGTCCGATCTGGCCCCGTTCGTTTGGGGTTCGATCGCGCGGGTCGTACAGCGAGGGGTTCCGGATGACGGTGGCCAGGGCGGCTGCCTCTCCCACCGTGAGCTGGTCGAGCTCCTTGCCGAAGTACTCGAGGCCGGCTGCCCGGATCCCGTAGGCGTTCCAGCCGAAGTAGACGGAGTTCAGGTAGAACTCGAGGATGGCGTCCTTGGAGTACTTGCGCTCCATTTCGGCGGCCCAGGCGATCTCGGCGATCTTGCGCTGGACGGTCTTTTCCTTTCCGACAATGCCGAGGTTGCGAACCACCTGCTGGGTGATGGTCGAGCCACCCTGGATGGAGGTTCCCCGCACCGTGGCGACGGCAGCTCGCAAGGTGGACTCGAAGTCGGCGCCCCTATGGTCGTAGAAGTCGCCATCCTCGGCGGCCAGGATGGCCCCGCTGACGTGCTCGGGAATATCCTCGATGGAAACCGGCAGGCTCCCACGCAGTGACAGCTCGGCCAGCTGTACGCCGTCGGCCGAGTACAGCGTTGACAGCTGACTCAGGTTGGGGAACTCGGGGATGCCGGCGGCGTTGGTTTCGGGGATCAGGGTGTCGTCCACCCAGTCGTATGCCTTGGCCGGGGGGTTGGTCCCCATGAAAGCGAACAGGCCGACCCAGGCGCCCAGCAGCACTCCGATCACAAGCAGGATGGAGAGAGCGGGTACCAGCCGGGTGCGGCGCTCGCGCCATTCGGCCTGGTGGATGGTGGGTTCGGGGTTGGGCAAGCTGATGTACCTGAAGTCGAGTCTGTTGGTCGGCGATCTCGTTTGAGACGCACCGGGTACCCGTAAGGTTCCCGGGTACCATTTGCTCCCGGCCAGCATAAACCGAGTTATGGATAACACCGCGAATCCCCAGCCTGCCCGCGATACGCGACTGCAGGCCGTCTACGGACCGACCGAACCGGTCCCCGAACTCGGTGAGCCGGGTGCATTCCCCTACACCCGCGGCCCGTATCCCACCATGTACCGGGGTCGCTTGTGGACTATGCGTCAGTACGCCGGGTTTGGCGATGCCGCCGCCACCAATCAACGATTCAAGGCGCTGTTGGAGGCCGGTCAGACCGGTCTCTCGGTGGCGTTCGACCTACCTACACAAATGGGTCTCGACTCCGATGACCCGCTGGCCCGGGGCGAGGTCGGCAAGGTTGGCGTCGCCATCGACTCTCTCCAGGACATGCGGAGGCTGCTCGACGGCATCCCACTCGGCGAGGTGACCACCTCTCTCACCATCAATGCCACGGCGGCGTCGCTACTCCTGCTGTATCAACTGGTGGCCGAGGATCAGGGAGTGGCGCTCACCGACATCGGTGGGACCGTCCAGAATGACATCCTCAAGGAGTACGCCGCCCGCGGAACCTACATCTATCCGCCCCGGCCCTCGATGCGGTTGGTCACGGACCTCTTCGCCTACTGCGCCCAGCAACTGCCGGCCTGGAACACCATCTCGATCTCCGGCTATCACATCCGGGAGGCGGGGTCGACTGCGGCGCAGGAAATCGGCTTCACCATCGCCAACGCCCTCGCCTACGTGGAAGCGGCCCGGCAGGCCGGACTCGATGTCGACGATTTTGCCCCACGCCTCTCATTCTTCTGGAACGCCCACAGCAATTTCTTGGAGGAGGTGGCCAAGTACCGGGCCGCTCGCCGGCTGTGGGCTCACCTGATGCGGGAGCGGGTGGGGGCTCGCCGGCCCGACTCGTGGCGGATGCGCTTTCACACCCAGACTGCCGGCAGTTCGCTCACTGCCCAGCAGCCTCTCACCAACGTGGTTCGCACCGCACTCGAGGCTCTCAGCGCGGTGCTGGGT
>JBPCTX010000221.1:0-5970 GCA_051011455.1 Acidimicrobiia bacterium
GTCTGGCGGTGGTCAGGGTCGGAGGCGAGATCGCCTGTGCCGGGATCTTCAGCGAAGTCTCGGGAGTGGTCGAGTACCACCTCGGAGGCACGGCAGAGGCGCATCGCAAGCTTGGTCCTACGCGGCTGTTGTTCCATCACATGACCCGGTGGGCCAAGAGCCGCGGCAACCGTACCCTCCACCTGGGAGGAGGGGTGGGTGCGGCTGAGGATTCGTTGTTTCACTTCAAATCCGGGTTCTCGCCGAACCGGGCGACCTTCCAATCGTGGCGGGTTGTTTGTGATCCGGTCGTGGTTGCCTCCGCCTCGGCCGCAGCCGGCCCTGCCGGCAGCGACGGCTTCTTTCCGCCTTACCGCAGGGCCGCGAAAACCTCCCACTGACCCGCCTAGAAGTGTGCCAAAACTCGGCTACGCTGAGTGGGCGGAGAGCATTTTCGGGTGAAAGGTATAGGTCTTTCAGTGCAGCGGAGCCGCGTACGAAACGGGTGGGCCAAAGGAGGAAAGCCCCGGTCCCAGGAGCCCCTACCTCAGGGGCCTTACGGCCGCGTGGCCAAGCCGCTCCTCGATCGCTCGTTCGCCCTGGTGGGCGCGCTCCTCACGCTGCCCGCATTGCTGCCTCTGCTGCTGGTTTCGTGGGGCGCCTTCGCGGCCGCCCCCATTACCCGTTCGGCCTCAATGGGTAGAGGCGGCCATCCCTTCGATCTGTACCGGCTCCGCACCAATCACGGGGATACGGGCGAGAGTGGTTGGCGTAAGAAGTTGGGGGACTTCCTGAGGCAGTGGAGCCTGGACGAGCTTCCCCAGATCTGGAACGTGCTCAAGGGAGACATGAGCTTCGTCGGACCGCGACCGATGGGCCTCGAGGACGCCAGGGAACTGCAGGAGTGGCAGCAGGAGAGGCACCGGGTGCGGCCCGGCATCACCGGCCTGTGGCAGGTCGAGGCCAGGGGCGACGGCCGTCACCTGGTCGACAACATCCACTACGACATTCAGTACATCGACCAGATCTCGCTGGTCACCGACTTGCGGATCTTCCTCAAGACACTGAGCTCAGTCGCTTCCCGCAGCGGCAACTGGCAGTCCCGGCCCCGCCGGATTCGGACCCGCTTCCCTCACATCCGGCTGGTCTCTGTCGATGTGCTGGCCTGGGCGGTGGCTCTCACCGTCGCCGATCTTGCCCGCATGGACTTCAATTGGTCGGAGGTCAACCAGCAGCGGCTCTTCCAGGCGTTCCTGATCGTGGCGATCGGACAGCTGGCATGGGGATACGCGACCGGCCTCTATCGGGGTCGCTTCCGGCTCGGGTCCTACGAAGAGATCACCTGGGTGGCCTTCGGTTCGGCGCTCGGCGCAGTCCTGCTCTTCGCGGCTATTTCCATCCTGCCGGGCACGAACCTGCTCCCTCGCGGAGCCATCCTCGCCGGCGGCGCCTACCACGTCTTGCTGGCCCTGACCGCCCGCTACATCGCCCGGGCCGTATACGGAGCCCAGGGCTACTCGGCCCATCAGCGTAAGAGTCGGTTGCTGATCCTCGGGGCCGGCGAGGCCGGACTGGAAGCTGCGATGGCGATATGGAGAGACCCGGATGCCGACGTTCTCCCAGTGGCCTTCCTGGACGATGACCGTCGCAAGGCTCGCCTTCGTCCTCACGGCCTGCCGGTGGTGGGGGGGCGAGAGAACATCGCGGCGGCCGCCCGGCGATACAACTCGGACACCCTGCTCATCGCGGCGCCGTCGGCGACGCAATACGAGGTCACAGAGATCGCCAGCATCGCCCAGGACGCCGGGTTGAGGGTTCGCATTCTGCCCCGCCTCGCCAAGTTCGTAACCGATCCGGACGCGGCAGTCCTCGCCAGCGACATCCGTGACATCACCCTGGCCGACTTCCTGCGACGGGACGAGATCAGCCTCGACCTTCTCGAAATAGCCGGGTACCTGGCAGGCAAGAAGGTCCTGATCACGGGGGCCGGTGGGTCGATCGGAAGCGTTCTGTGCCGGGTCGTTGAAGGGTTCAATCCCAAGAAACTCTTCAAGCTGGATCACGACGAAAACGCCCTCTACCGGCTGGAAATGGACATGGAGGGGCGGGCACTGGTCGACAGAAATGGCCTTGTTCTGTGTGACATTCGTGATCGGGATCAACTCCGCGAGGTGATGGAGGACATCCAACCGGAGGTGGTCTTCCACGCCGCCGCTCACAAGCATGTCGCGTTTCTCGAGCGCTATCCGGCCGAGGCCGTCAAGACCAACGTGCTCGGTACCCGCAATGTTCTGGAAGCGGCAGCGGCAGTAGGTGTCGAGAGATTTGTCAACATTTCCACCGACAAGGCCGCCGACCCGGCCAATGTGCTCGGGCTAACCAAGCGCATCGGGGAGATGCTGACTGCCGACTTCGCCGCCCGAAGCGACGGTACCTTCATGTCGGTCCGCTTTGGGAACGTCCTCGGCTCCAGCGGCTCGGCCATCCCCACTTTCCGCCAGCAGATCGAAAGCGGGCAGCCGATCACCATCACCGACCCTGAAGTAACACGCTTCTTCATGACCACGGAGGAGGCCTGTCAGCTGGTGGTCCAGGCGGGGGCAGTGGGAGGCGATGGCAATGTACACGTCCTCGACATGGGCGAGCCCGTCAAGATTGTCGAGATCGCCCGGCAGCTCCAGCGCCAACTCCGTCCGGATGCTGAACCCAATTTCATATACACAGGCTTGAGGCCGGGGGAGAAGCTGCACGAGGTACTGGCCGGGCCCGACGAGAAGTTCATCGATCGCCCCCACCAGTTGGTCATGCGCTACGGCGTTGTCCAGCTCGACCAGGCCCGGGTGGAGAAGCTGGCCTTCGATCCCACCCCGGAGGCCATGCTTGCCTGCATTCAAGCCTCCAGCTCACCCATCGGGTGATCCTCCGGGTCTGGCACAATTGCTGTCAGAAGGGGCGGAGGTGACAGACCGGAGAACTTCACGGCAGCGCGTTCAGTACGCCGCTTTCGGCGCCCTCCAGAGCGCGGCACGCCTGATCCCGTCGTTTGTGTTCCGACTCAAGCGCCTCCTTGTCGTGGCGGTTGCTACCGACAGGCAGCCGGATGACTTGCCCGGATTGGACCTGGGCTGGGCCACCAAGGAGGACGCTCCCTCGATGCTTGGCCTGGGCTATGACCCGGAGGAGGTCCGCTCTGCTCTGGAAGCCGGCCCTCGTGCAGTCTTGGCCTCTCATGGATCCCTGGTGGTCGGGTGCTACTGGTTTGACCCGAATCCGCACCACTACGAAGACTGGCTGCGGCTCGCTCCGGGTTCCGATGTCGTGTTCGGGGAGGTGAGGGTGGCCGCCGAGTACCGTGGTAGAGGTATTGCCGGGGCGCTTCGCCGCTTTGCCAGCCCCCGGCTCCGGGAAGCGGGTTTCAATCGAGTCGTGGGCTTGATCTCCGGTCAGAACCATCCCTCGCAGCAAGCCGCCCGCAAAGGCCAGTACGAAGTAATCGGAACGATCCGTTACCTGCGAATCCTCGGACTGACCATCGTCGATCTATCGGGGTCGTGGCATTTCGGATGGTGGGGTCGTGGTCGACGCTTGGAGATCGAGACTCCGCGACCTCATGACTGACCGGTCCTCCCCGGAGAGGGGACTTGCTGGAAAGATGGTGATTTGGGCACTGATCGGCGTTGTCGGCGTCGCCATCGCCGGTTGGATCGTTGTTCTGCTGATCTCCGATCGACCAACGGTCGATGCCGGGCCGGATCGGACCGTCGATCTCGTCGACGATGTCACGCTCTCCGGGCTGGTCGCGGATCGCGAGGGTTCCGCTGTCCAATGGAGGATGGCCGAAGGGCCGTGGCCGGTTGAGTTTGGCGACCCGACCGAACCCAGCACCAGCGCCGATTTTCTGGCGATCGGGAGATATGTACTGGAGATGTCCGTCTCGGGCCCAGGCGGGACGAGCCGCGACGTGGTCGAGATCAACGTCGTCGGGCCGGCCGGGCCACATGCCGCCGGGCTGCCTGTGCCATTTCTCCTCACCACCCAGCGCCCGAGCGGTGGCTATTTCGAGGACCTTGAATCCGACTTCAAGCGAATGGCCGAGGTCTTCAACGCCATCACGATTCCGGCCCGGATGTTGGCCGAAGGCGATCTGAGCGCGATCGAGGCCGCCGAGGCGGTAGGGCTAGTCCCTATAGCCGACACCGACTATTTCGAATCGGAGCCGGCGGTGATTGATGCCGGGATGGACGGACTGATCGCGGGCTTCAATGCCTACCCGGGCCGGGTGCCGGCCATTCGCCTGGCCGATGAGTTGAACGAGGGAGCCGGCAACCCACAGATACTCCTCGACTACCTGGCGGCCACGGCTTGTCGGATCAAGAACGAAACGGCGGATGTTCTGACGCTGGTCGACGTCGGCGCCGGTGAGCTGCGAGGGGATCCCAACCCCGGCGGCCTGTACTCGGTGCTAGTGCTCGACTTGATGGTCGACCAGGGGTGCTTGGACGGGTTCTTGCTGTCGAACGGGTCTCGGGACGGAGACGACCGCGGGTTCACAGAGTTCCAGTACCGGGAGGCGAAAGCCCGATGGCCGTCGATGTTGATCATCGCTCGAACCAGCCGACTCAGTTTTGCCGAGGACGAGCTCCCGTGGTCCGACAGTGAGGCGAGGGTGGATGCGTTGGCTGTGGCGGCCCTCGACGCCGGGGCCGATGGGTTACACCTGTGGGCGTGGCACCAACCCACCTCCAACGGTGTCCGCAAATACCTCGATGCCGACGGTTCCGAGAACGCACTCTGGTCGGAGCTACGTCGGCTGCCGGCCGGCCCCTCAAAGTAACCGAAGCTACATCTGGTTGGGCGTCACCATGTAGTCGGCTAGTTCGGGGCGCCAGGCGAACCCCAACTCCGGACACTCGTCGCACGAGATCCGAAATGAGCAAGGGTCTTTCACGCAGGTCACCTCATCAAGCAGGTTGAGGTAGGCCCGCGAAACATGGTTGCTGGTGCGCCCCTTCATCAGGACCAGGTCGCCCGGCTGGAGAGCCTGGTCCAGAAAAGTGCCGGCCTCGACGGCCGAGTCGAAGGCCGCGACCTTGTCCTCTGGGAGACCGTGATGGATTGCGGCGGCGGCGGCATGGTGGGCACTGTTGCCGACGAACACCGCCAGGCCGGCCAGTTCCGCTGCCCTGCGTCCCAGCAGCCTGCCGCGTTTGCGGTCTGATCGGTTCGTGTCCGACATGTCGCTGAAGAGCACCACCTTCCGTACCGCCGTGGCCTCACCCAGCACCTCGAAAGCCGGCTCGTACGTGTCAATCGAACCGTTGAACTCGTCACGCAAGAACGTCACGCCTCGGTCCCGAAGCTCAACCGGCTGCATCCGCAGCCAGAACGGGGGCACGGTCCGAATCGCCGGCACCGCTTCGGTGACCGGAACCCCCAGGGCTTGCGCGGCAGTCAGGGCTGCCACCACCGAGTTCGCCCAGTGCTTGCCCACCAGAGCAGTCTTGACCGCGTGTGGCCGATCATCGGCGACCACGGTCATTGCGAGCCTGTCCGGCCAGGCGGCTGCGACGTTCCGGTAGGTCACAGCGACGTCGGCTGCCTCATCGGTACCGAATCGGATGACCCGGCACTGCAACTCGGACTCCATGGCGGCAACTCGCGGGTCGTCGGCGTTGATGATGGCGAGGTTGTCGGGGCCCAGGTTCCGGATCAGTGTCGACTTCTCCTCGGCAATGGCGTCCAGGCTCTTGAATTCGCCGAAGTGGAGGCGCCTCACGTTGAGCATCACGACAACATCGGGACGGAGCAGCCGGGACTCGTCCGTCATGTTCCCCTTCTCCTGGATGCCTACTTCGATGATTGCGAACCGGTGCCAGGGCCGGACTCGAAGGATGCTCCGCTCGGTTGCGGAGTGGCGCCGCGAGTTGCGGGTTCCACGCGAGTGGTAGACCCGAGCCTGCGGCTCGAGGCAGGCTGCCAGCAGTTCTTTGG
>JBPCTX010000222.1:0-4927 GCA_051011455.1 Acidimicrobiia bacterium
TGATTTCGAACGACTCGATTTCGTGCGCGTGGTTCTCTTCCTTCAGGGCACCGATGATGTCCCGGTCGATGAGCAAGATGCTCCTGTGCCGCCGGCCGGGGAGGAAGCTCCGTGAGATTCCGTCACCTCAACATCGGGCTGGCACTGGGGATAGTCGCCGTGGTGCTGCAGACGACCGTGTTCAGCCGCTACATCGACCCGTTCGGCGTGGCCCCCAACTTCGTGCTCCTGGTGGTGGTCGCCACCTCGTACCAGCTGTCCGAAGAGGCGGCCATGCTGCTCGGCTTCAGCATCGGCCTTCTCAACGATCTGCTCGGCAACACTCTGCTGGGAGTGTGGGCGCTGGTTCTGACGGTGGCCGGATACACCACCGTCCGGATCCGCCAGCGAGTGGAGGGGAACGCCGCCCTGACGCTGGTTTCCGTCTTTGCGCTCACCGTCGGGGGTGAGTTGTTATATGCGGTCCTCGGTACCCTGTTCGGACAACAGGTGTTCTCGGATGTGAACGCGTTCAAGAAGGTGCTGCTGGCCGCCGTGTACAACCTCCTCCTTGCCGCCCTGGTGCTCCCGCTCACGGCCCGGCTGATGCGACGGGATCCTGCCGCCGGGGTGTGGACATGATCAGCCCATGGCGAATGGCCACGCTTGGATTCACGTTCCTGGCTCTGTTCATCATGCTCGGGGTTCGGTTGTGGTTTCTGCAGGTGGCGGCCGTTGAGGAGAACACCATCAAGGCCTCTAACAATCAGGTCCAGGTCCTGTACCAGCAACCGGCTCGTGGCGAGATCCTCGACATCAACGGCACCGTGCTGGCCGGCAGCCGACCCTCCCAGACCCTGCAACTAGACCGAGCCGAGGTCAGTTTCGAGCAAGAGGAGGAACTGGTGCAGTTGCTGGCCGTCCTGCTCGAGGCGGAGCAGGCCGACATTCGCAACACCATCAACTCGGGGCCGTCGGGAACCGTGGTGACGCTGGCCCGTGACATCAGCGATGAGATTGCTTTCGAAGTGCAGGAGTACCAGGAGGATTACCCGGGAGTCCAGGTCAACCTGATCCCGGTTCGCACCTATCCCCATGACACCCTGGCAGCCCACATCCTGGGCTACACCGGCAAAGCGACGGAAGCCGATCTGGAACGCTACGGCGACCTGGTCAAGACCGACGAGGTGTTCGGTCGGGCGGGAGTCGAGCGTCAATACGACAATGTGCTGCGCGGCACCCAAGGCGCGGAGGTCTTCACCGTCAGCGCCGACCGCAGCGTCTGGCAGTTCACCGACGAGGTCAACCCCCAACCGGGTTGGAACGTGGTGTTGACCACCGACATCGACGTCAGCCGGGCTCTCAAAGACTCGCTGGTTGCCGCCGTCGAGCGGTCGCGGGAGCAGGGCGAGGCGCCGACCGGCAAGGCCGCCGGAGTGGTGTTCGACGCCACCGACGGTTCGATCGTCGCCATGGAGTCGATTCCCGACTACGACCCGAACGCTTTCATCGGCAGCCTCAGTGCTGAAGAGTTCGAAAAGATTCAAGAGAACAACGCCCTCCTCAACCTGGCAGTGAGAGGAACCTTCGCGCCTGGCTCCACCTTTAAGGTCGTTCCCTACGTGGTGGCGGTCGAGGAATACGTCTGGCCCGAGGGCTTGAGCGGTCCTGAGTCCGGCAAGGTGCTCGAGCCCAAGCTGGAGTTTCCGTCCTTTGGTGAGGGAAGCCCGCAAGTGTTCACCGACTGGAACCCCGACCACGGTTGGACCAACCTGCACGGAGCGCTCGAGAAGTCTGCCGACGTCTACTTCTGGGAGGTGGCCCTCGGGGTGTGGGAGGACAACAGCCTGGACGAGTCGATCATCCAGAATTGGGCCCGGGAACTGGGTTACGGAGCCCCCACCGGCATCGACCTGCCAGGCGAGGCGGCCGGAATCATGCCGGATCGAGAGTGGCGGGAGCGCTTGCACGAGCAAAACCCTGTGGCCTTCCCCAACGGCGAGTGGTATGGCGGAGACCTGATGAACACGGTGATCGGTCAGGGCGACCTGGCCGCCACCCCACTTCAGATGGCGGTTTCCTACGCCGCTCTTGTCAACGGAGGAACCGTTTGGCGGCCGCGGGTGGTCGACCACTTCCTGGACACCGACGACAACGTGGTGGACCGGCGAGAGCCGGCCGCAGTGCGTCAGGTGGACATGGATCCTGAGACCGCAGCCATGCTGCGGGTGGACCTGGCCGGGGTGGTGCGACGGGGAACAGCTTCCGGGGCCTTCGCTGGTTCGCCATACGTCAACCAGATCGGGGGCAAGACCGGCACCGCTCAGATTGGATCACGGGAGGACGACATCGACACGGCCTGGTTCGTTGGTGTCGCCCCCATCAGCAGCCCCAAGTACGTGGTAGTGATCGTGGTTGAGGAAGGCGGTGGCGGCTCGGCGGTGGCAGCGCCGGCGGTCCGGGAAGTCCTCGAGTACTTGCTCAACCCGGAGACCGCCCCCCGCCGGATCCCGGCCGGAGAGGCGGCCACACCATGACCAGTGCCGTGATGCGAGGAAGGGGCGTAACGGCAAGCGCTTACGAGACCAGGCGTCCCGATCTGATCCTGACCGCGTCCCTGATGTTGCTGGGGGTGTTGAGCGTTCTGATGATCTACTCGGCGTCGGCTCCGAGGGCCGAGTTGCTGGGGATCGATCCGGCCGGCGATGCCCAGAAGCAGGCAGTGATCGTCTTCGTCGGCCTCGTGTTGTTCGGCGTCGGTTCTCTCATCGAGCACCGAACTCTTCACACTGCGGCCCCCGTTATCTACGTCGGAGCGGTGATCTCGCTGGCGGCTGTGCTGGTGTTCGGCAAGGAAGTCAACAATGCCATCAGCTGGTTCGAGATCAAGGGCTTCCAGTTCCAGCCCTCCGAGTGGGCCAAGCCCGCCGTCATTGTGATGCTGGCCGCCTTGCTGGCTCCCGCCACTGAGAACAAGATCGGGTGGCGGCGGGTGCTCACTGCATTGGCGCTAATGGGACTGCCGGTGGCCCTGATCGCCGCACAGCCGGACCTGGGTACCTTGCTGGCAGTGGTCGTGCTCAGCGCCATCATGCTGTTTGCGGCCGGAGCCTCGATGCGTCAGCTGACCCTGCTTATGGGCAGCGGTGGTCTCCTCACCTGGTTCGCCTACAACCAGGGATGGCTGAGGCTGGTGGAGGAGCGGGTGGACGCCTGGCTGCATCCGGAGCGCAACGCGCTCGCGCTTGCCTTCCAGCCACTACAGAGTCAGATCGCCATCGGCAGCGGGGGGTTCTCGGGCCGCGGCTTGTTTGAGGGCTCGCAAACCAACCTGGCTTTCATCCCCGAGCAAACAACCGACTTCATCTTCACGGCCGTCGGCGAGCAGCTCGGCTTCATTGGTGGGGCGCTCCTCATCGCCACCTATGCAGTGATCGTGTGGCGCTTGCTGCGCACGGCGGCTGCCGCCGAGGATCGGTTCGGCATGCTGGTGTCGATCGGTGTCGCCGCCATGCTCGCCTTCCACGTCTTCGTCAACGTCGGCATGACTCTCGGCATCATGCCGGTGACCGGCATCCCACTTCCCTTCATGTCGGCCGGTGGCTCGTCCTTCACAGCTATGGCCTTCGCGCTGGGACTCTCACATTCCATCTGGCTCCACCGCTCCAAGGTCCCCGCCCGAAGACCAACGATCAGCTAGCTCGTTCCCCCCTCCCGCCTTGCGGGAGGGGGGCAACCCTTCGGGTTGCTTGGGGGGGGGCTGGGCAACCCGCAGGGTTGCTAGGCGCGTTCCCGTGCTCTCGGTTGGGGAGGCAGGTCGCTCTCCCCTCCCGCAAAGCGGGAGGGGCTGGGGGAGGGCTGAAAGCGCGTTCCTGTGCTCTCAATTGAGGCAGAGGTGTAAACGCGTTCCTGTGCTCCTGATTGGGGTAATAGAGCGGCCTCGATCTTCCCGAGGGCCTCAGAGCTCGAGGTGCTCCTGCATGGCCTCGGTGGGGTCGTAGCAGTAGCGGCAGCGGGACTCGTAGGAGTCGGTGGCCCCCAGCACGACCAGTTCGTCTGAGTCGATCACGCGCTGCGTGAACATGCCCGGCCCTCCACAGCGGTGGCAAACCGAGAGCATCTTGGACACATACTCGGCTCTTGTCATCAGCGTGGGGATGGCGCCGAAGGGGCGGCCCATGTAATCGAGATCGAGCCCGGCCACGATGATCTGCTTGCCGAGGCCGGCCAGGTGCTCGCAGACGTCAACCAGTTTCTCGTCGAAGAATTGGCCTTCGTCGATGCCGACGATCACCGTCTTCTCGTTGACCGACCGAAGGAGCTCGTCAGAGTTTGCGACCGGCTCGGCGTCCACCGATAGCGACGAGTGTGAGACCACCTGGGTATCGGCGTAGCGGGTGTCGAGGCGTGGCTTGAAAGCTTGCACCGGCACCCTGGCGATCTTGTAGCGGGTGAGGCGCCGGATGAGCTCCTCGCTCTTGCCGGAGAACATCGGGCCCGCAATGACCTCGATCCAGCCTTGTTCGCCCCGTCGGTACATGGTTCGCGAGCATAGCCAGCGGCTGCTGGCCGCCGGTCGTCCCTTTTGGCCCCCAAAACGAGAGCACAGGAACGCGCTCTCACCCCTCCCCCAACCCCTCCCGCTCCGCTTCGCTGCGCGGGAGGGGTGACGCTCTTTCACGCCTCCCCCTGCCCCTCCCGCTTCGCTTCGCTGCGCGGGAGGAGAGAGCCCCCAAGTCCCTCTCGCCGTCTTCGGCTGTTTGCTGTGGGCTGTGGGCTGTGGGCTGTCGGCTGTTGGCCGGCTTGGAATACTCAACAACCACAAAGAGTTACAGTTCTTTAGAGGCAGGGCCGAAGCCTGTTAAGGTGACCGCACGGGCCGAGTTCGGCCCCGACCTCCCTACCAACCCGACGGAAGACAAACCGCATGCGTATCGAACAACGTCTC
>JBPCTX010000223.1:0-21617 GCA_051011455.1 Acidimicrobiia bacterium
GGAGACTCCCAGGTGCGGGCGGTGGCCATGCGCTCTACCGACGGCCTGGTGCGAGGTGCCGAAGTGCGCGACACAGGCTCTCCCATAAGCGTGCCGGTCGGCAACGAGACGCTTGGCCACATCTTCAACGTACTTGGGCAGCCGCTCGACGTTCCGGCCGACTCGATCGACTTCAAAGAGCGCTGGCCCATTCACCGGCCGGCTCCCGACTTTGCCGAGCTCAGCTCACAGCGTGAGATTTTCGAGACCGGCATCAAGGTGATCGACTTGCTCGAGCCCTACGTGAAGGGCGGCAAGATCGGCATGTTCGGTGGAGCCGGTGTCGGCAAGACGGTCGTCATTCAGGAAATGATCCACCGGGTTGCCACCGAACACGGCGGTGTCTCGGTGTTTGCCGGGGTAGGGGAGCGAACTCGCGAAGGCAACGACCTCTTCGGTGAGATGACCGAGTCCGGCGTCATCAACAAGGCCGCCCTCGTGTTCGGCCAGATGGACGAGCCGCCCGGCGTCCGCCTTCGGGTGGGACTCTCCGCTCTGACCATGGCCGAGTACTTCCGGGACGAGATGGGCCAGGACGTGCTGCTGTTTGTCGACAACGTCTTCCGCTTCACCCAGGCCGGCTCAGAGGTTTCCACCCTGCTGGGACGGATGCCTTCGGCGGTCGGTTACCAACCGACGCTGGCCGACGAGATGGGCGCCATGCAGGAGCGCATCACCTCGGTGGCGGGCCGTTCGATCACGTCATTGCAGGCCATCTATGTTCCGGCCGACGACATCACCGACCCGGCTCCCCACACCACGTTCGCTCACCTGGACGCCACCACGGTGCTGTCCCGCAGTATCTCCGAGCTTGGCATCTACCCGGCCGTCGACCCGCTCGACTCCACCAGCCGGATCCTCGATCCACTCATCATCGGAGACGAGCACTACCAGACGGCCCGCGACGTCCAGCAAATCCTCCAGCGCTACAAAGACCTGCAGGACATCATCGCCATTCTCGGGATCGACGAGTTGTCCGAAGAGGACAAGCTGATTGTGGCCAGGGCCCGGCGGATTCAGAAGTTCCTGTCGCAGCCGTTCTTCGTGGCCGAGCAGTTCACCGGCTTCCCGGGCAAGACTGTGTCGCTGGAGGACACAATTCGCAGCTTCCGGATGGTGGTGGACGGCGAGGTTGATGATCTGCCCGAGCAGGCCTTCTACATGGCCGGCGGGATCGACGATGTGTTCGCCCAGGCGAAGGAATTGCAGAGCGCTTAATGGCCGAGAGCTTTCAGGTCGACGTGGTTTCGCCCGAGTCGGTGGTGTGGTCGGGGACGGCCGAACTGGTGACGGCCCGAACCACCGAGGGCGACATCGGGATCATGGCCGGGCATGAGCCCACCATGGCCGCGCTGGCGACGGGTTCAGCCGAGATTCACGCCGGAGGAGACAAGATCACGGTGGCGGTCCACGGAGGATTCCTCCAGATCTTCCGCAATCAGGTCACCCTGCTGTCCGACCGGGCCGAAGTGGTCGAAGGTGATGCCGATGCGGCCCGCGCTCAGGCTCAGACCCTGCGGCAGGAGCAAGAGGCGGACGAGGAAGAAGACGGTCAGTCGTAGTAGCGGCTGGCGCTTTCAGCCTGGAGATCGGTCCAGGTACGGGGCATCTGTATTTGGCTCTCATCCATCAGGACACCGCGTGGTGACCGCATGGCCGAAGCCGTAACAAACACGATCAACATCCACAGGGCGCCGAGCCCGAAGGCCAGGACGTGCGTCCAGTTCATGGTCCACTTTCTGTTCGCTATGTCTTAGCGAGCTCCGCGCCCTCTCGCCGTGAAGCGAGACTAAACGGTTTTCGCGTTCACGGCCAGCGATTTTCGCGTTCTTGTGGGATCCAGGATCACGCTGCGTGTTGTCGACGGTCAGGTCAGCCGGGCTCCGGTCACGAACAGGTTGCGCATGGCCGGGTCGCAGCGGGTGAGGGTACCGGCGAATGAGTAGCGCTCTCCGATCTCCATCTCCTGCTCGGTCCCGTGTGGGAGCCGCACGATGGCGTCAACCTCGCGACCGGAATAGCGATCGGTCCCCAGGATGGCGATGGCGAAGACCGCTTTGATGCCGGGCCCGTCGCCGAAGTCGCGGTCGTGATCGAAGCGGCGCAGTCGCCTCAGCTCACCCGACCAGGCAACCGTCCTTCCCTGATACTCGGACTCGAACAGGTCCATGGTGTCGAAGCTGTAGTTGTCCTTGTGGAAGAGGTGGGCGGCCACTGCTTCGGCGTCGTCGGTGGGCTCATCGGCCTCTGCCGCCGGAGCCGTTGGCTCATCGGCCGAAGTCGTCCGCTCGGCCCAGCCGGTCACGACCGGGTCGACCGGAGCTCGCTGCTGCAGTTCATCGAAGAGCTCCCGGGCCCCGGCCGCGTCCCCGCGGGCATAGCGGATGACCGCCGTCTGCTCTTTGCGGGCAAAGTCGACGAACGGGTCGCCGCTGGGCGGTGCCCTCTCGAGAAGGTCGAGCGCCTCGGTTACGTCTCCGGCCAGCCGGTGATTGGCCGCCTCCCGGTTGTAGTGATCGACGGCCCGCAGCTCCTGGGCTACCGACAGGATCCGCTGCATGGTCGACACCAGGGCCCTGGAGTCGGTTTCCAACCCTCGCTTCGAGTAGGCGATCCCCGTGTCACTGATCTGTGATCCGGGATACAGCTCGATCAGTCCAGTGATGGCCAGGCGGCGGGATGGGGTCAGAAACGACGTGATCCGGTCCGGGTAATCGCCCTTGAGGATCACCGCTTCATCGAAGACCGGATCCCCGATCTCGATGTCCTGGAACCCGAGCATCGCACCGAGCCGGCTCAGAGCGTGTTGACGCTTGGCCGACAGTCCCAGGCCGAGTGACGGGTACTTGACCCGGTAGCGAGTGAAGGTGTTGTCGTTCGATTGGTGGGTGTCGATGGTGACGGTGAGCCCGCGGATGGTTCCGGTCATGGACTGTTTCCCGAAGAAGCCCACGACACCTCTGGTTGGTTCCAGCCTGATGCCCAGTTCGCGGGCGGCAGCCGCCCAGGCCTGGTTGGAGAGCTTGCGCCGCGATGAGGCGGCCGCCATCACCGCCCCGATGACTCCGATGAACAGGAAGGGGAGGAACATGCCCTCAGGCTAGGGGCATTGAAGACCGGGGAACACGTCCCGGCCACTAGGGACTTTCGGCCCATGTGAATTCTTTCACAAGGTATGCATACTCATGAATGTCCAATGTGTACTGAAGGAGAATCAACCGCAAGGTAACCGGGTACGCGCCCCGAAGCGCAGCCGGTCGGCTGCTTGCTAGGGCATCAGGGCCACCCCCTCAGATATCCCCGATATCGAATCTTCTCCTCGACGTCCAAAGCGAGGGACCAGGTGGCAACTGACATCTATACGAATGGCCGGGTCAAGCTGAACATCACCCGGCGCTCTTTTCTCAAAGTGGGCGCGACCGCCGGGGCGCTGGCCGCCGTCGGACGGCCCGGCCCGGCCTTCGGTCAGCGCCGGGAAGGGGCCGAGACCCCGTGGTACCGGACCGGGGCCATCGAAACCACATTCAACAACTGCGATATGTGCCCATGGCGCTGCGGTGTGGTGGTGCATACCGTTGATGGGGTTGTCCGCAAGATCGAAGGCAACCCCGCCGACCCCAAGAGCCGGGGGATGTTGTGCGCCCGCGGCCAGGGTGGCGTGTCCTTTGTTTACGACCCCGACCGGTTGCAGGCTCCCCTGATTCGGACCGGGGCCCGTGGCGAGGGGACGTTCCGGGAGGCTTCTTGGGAGGAGGCGCTCGACTACACGGCCGAGAAGCTGATAGCCATCCGGGACACATACGGCCCCGAGTCGCTTGCCATTTTCGGACATACCTCGGGGGATTTCTGGTTCACCGACTACTTTGCCCAGGCCTTCGGCACTCCAAACGCGGCCAAGCCGTCGTCGGCTCTCTGTCTCAGTCCGCGCGAGGAAGCCGCCAAGCTCACCTATGGATTGCCGGTCGGCGGGCACGAACCGGTCGATTGGGAGCAACTGCGGTGCCTGACCCTGATCGGCAGCCATATTGGCGAAGACGCTCGCAACACGGTCATGCAGGACTTCTCCGATGCCTGGTCGGGCGGGGCAAGCGTGATCGTCGTCGATCCTCGCTTCTCGAGCGTGGCGGCCAAGGCCGACCACTGGCTGCCGATCAAGCCAGGCACCGATACCGCCTTGCTGCTGGCCTGGGCCAACGTCCTGATTTCGGAAGACCGCTATGACGCCGCCTACGTCGCCGATTGGGTGGAAGGCTTCGACCAGTTCGCCGACCATGTGGCGGGGCTTACCCCGGAGTGGGCATCGGCGATAACCGACCTGCCCGCCGCCGACATTCGCACCACCGCCCGGGTGATGGCCGACAACCTGCCGCAATCGGTCATCATGCCCGGCCGCCACGTCACCTGGTATGGGAACGACACCCAGCGGATGCGGGCCGTCTACATCATCAATGCGTTGCTGGGGGCCTACGGCCGGCCCGGCGGCCTCTATTTCAATAAGTCGGCATACCTGGAGGCCTACCCGCACCCGCCCTTCGCCGTAGCCGGCAGCTCGGGCGGATGCTCGGCCGAGCCGGGAGAGGAGAACGCCGAGCTCCCGCTGGGTCCGTCCGGCAAAGCCAGGGCCGACGGCGCCCGGGACAGCTTCCTGCGGGGGGCAACGGCGATGCAGGAGCTGATCGGGCCGATGATCAGCGGCGATCCCTATCCGGTCAAAGGCCTGATCGGCTACGGAGTCAACCTCTTCAACTCCATCCCCAACGTGCCCCGGACCATGGAGGCCCTGCAGGCCCTCGACTTCTTCCTGGCGGTGGATGTTCTGCCGATGGAGCACGTCGCATGGGCGGATGTGGTGTTTCCCGAGGCCTCATTCGTGGAGCGCTACGACGAATTGTGGGCCGTGGCCCACAAGACACCGTTCATCTCCATGCGGGAGCCGGCGATTGATCCGCTCTACGACACGAAGCCCGGGTGGTGGATGGCCCGCGAGCTGGGCATGCGGGTGGGGCTGGAGAGTTACTTCAAATGGGAGACGGCCGAGGAGTATCTGGACAAGCGTCTCCGTTCGGTCGGCTCCAGCCTGGAGAAGATGCGCGAGGAGAACGGCGTCATCGTCCAGAACGGCAAGCCGTACCTGTCCGACTTCAGCTCCTCGCCGTTTCCGACCGCCTCGGGCAAGATCGAGCTCTATTCGCATGACCTCGAGGTGGCGGGGCTTGACCCGATGCCCACCTATGAGCCAACCGAAGAGCCTCCCGACGGCTACTACCGCCTCCTCTATGGGCGCCATCCGGTCCACACCTTCGCCAAGACCCAGAACACCCCGTTGCTCAGCGACCTGTACCCCGAGAACGAGCTATGGCTCAACGTTCGCCGTGCCGAGCAAGAGGGTGTCTCGGACGGTGATCGAGTCTGGCTCGAGAATCAGGACGGTGCCCGCAGCGGTCCCATCCGGGTCAAGGCCACCGAGCGAATACGCCAGGACGCGGTGTTCATGGTGCACGGTTTCGGCCAGCAGTCGGCCGGACTGACCAGAGCGAACGGCCGCGGAGCCAGCGACACCAGGCTCCAGACCCGCTACCGGCTCGATCCGGTCAGCGGTGGGGCCGGCATGCGAGTCAACTTCGTCCGCCTCCTGAAGGAGGTGTGAGATGTCAATGGCCTTTCTCCTGGACCTGGGCCGGTGTATCGGATGCCAGGCCTGCACCGCGGCCTGCCAGACCGGCAACGAACTGGCGCCCGGGGTCCAGTTCATAACTCTCATCGAGCAAACCCGGGGTGAGTTCCCCGACCTCAGCGGTGGGTTCAAGAACCATCGCTGCTACCACTGCAGCGACGCATCCTGCGTTTCGGTCTGCCCGACCGGCGCCCTCTTCAAAGAAGACGGGCTGACCCGCACCAACCGCGACATCTGCAGCGGCTGTGCGTACTGCGTGGAAGCCTGCCCCTTCGGCGTACCCGAGATGGTCGACGGCCGCTCCAGCAAGTGTGATGGATGTGCCGACACGGTCCGGGCCGGGGGAGAGCCCTGGTGTGTCAAGACCTGTCCAAGCCGGGCCCTCATGTTCGGCGAGCGCGAGGCCATCGTGGCGGAGGCCAGGGAGCGGGTAACTGCTTTGCGGACTCGGTATCCGGCCGCCCGCGTTTACGGCGAGACGGAGGCCGGCGGCCTCGGGGTGGTGATGGTGCTTCCCGATGAGCCGGAGGTGCTTGATCTGCCGGTCGACCCTTCGCCGTCTGCCGTGGTGAGCACCTGGACCAATTTTGTACAGCCGACCAGCCTCGTTCTGACCGCCGGCGCCACCGTGGCGGCCGGGGTCATGGGCGTCATCGCCCGCCGCAATCACATGCTCGAACTGGAGGAGTTGGCCCGCGAGGAGTCCGGGCAGGAAGGGAAGGAGGGCTGATATGGCAACTATCGAACGACCGGTGTTGCGCTATCGACGCAATCAGAGGCTCGTCCACGCCGTGCTGGCCGCCTCGTTTCTCGTTCTCCTGTTCACCGGGATGATGCTGCTGTGGGGCCCGGCCTCCCGGTTGGCCGGCGGCGGAACCTCGCGGCTCGTGCACCGGATCGCGGCGGTTGCCTACATGGCAGTCCCGTTCGGCTACCTGATCGCCGATCGGGCCGGCGCCATTGAGTTGGTGCGGGAGTCCTTCCGATACGACCGGGACGACCTGGCCTGGTTCAAGCACATGTATCGCTATGCCCTGGGCCGGACCCGGGAGATGCCACCCCAGGGCCGGCTCAACGCGGGACAGAAGTTGCACCACGCCTTTGTGATGGTGGTGTCAGTCGGCGTGGTTGGCACAGGTTTGACGCTGTGGCTTCTCAAAGCGCAGCTCGGACCCGACTGGCTTGCCTTCACAACGCTTATGCACGATCTCTGCATGCTCGGCCTGACGCTGTTCCTGGTCGGGCATCTCTATTTCACGTACGTCTACAAGGCACTGTCCGGAATGACCACCGGCTACATCGCGGAGGAGGAAGCCCGACTCGAACACAGCAAGTGGGTGGATGAATTGGAAGACCAACTACAACTGAAAGGAACCAACTAATGAATGTTCGAAGAAGCGTTATCGCCCTGCTGGTGGCTCTTGCCATGGTGGCGTCGGCGTGCGGAAGCGACGAGGACGCCGGGGATACGACCCAGCCGGCGCCGCTCGCAACCACCACGACGGCAGCCCCCGCCACCACAACGACGGTCCCGGCGACCACGACAACGGTCGCAACCTACGACCTGGACGCGGCGGTTCTCGAGTACACGAGCACGATCCCGGAAGGCTGGATGGCGGTTGGCGACATCACAGCCTTCAAGGATGCGGTCGAGGCCAGCGACGCGTTGCTGATCGACGTGCGAGAGGTCGGCGAGTACGAAGCCGGCCACCTGCCCGGTGCGATCAACATTCCGTTGCGGACCGTCACCGACAACCTGGACAAGATCCCGACCGACCGTCAGGTCTTCGTCTACTGCAAGTCCGGCTACAGGGCCGGCCTGGCCGGATCCTCGCTCGGGCTGCTCGGGTACGACAACGTCCTGATCTTCCCGCCGGGATGGAATGGCTGGACGGCGGCGGAGGAAGAAGTATCGACTGAGGATGTGGCGGCCGAGACCTATCCGGTCCCCGACCTCCAGCCGGAGATGCTGGCAGCGGTCGACGACTTCATGAACAACATCCCTGAGGGCTACTACACCGCTGGTGATGTTGAAGCAGTCAAGACGGCAGTGGATGCCGGGGCCTTCCTGCTGGACATCCGGACAACCGCCGAATACGAGGCGGGGTTCATCCCGGGAGCCTTCAATGCCAACTTGCGGGCCCTGCCGGCCTCTGCCGACGAGATCCCGACCGATGTGCCGGTGATCGAGTACTGCAAGTCCGGGTTCCGGGCGTCACTGGCCCTGCCGGTGCTGCACGTGCTGGGCTTTGACAATGCCCGCGCTTTCACAGGCAGCTATCTGGCCTGGACCGGCGCCGACGAACCCATCGAGACCCCCTAGGGGGAACGCGTACTGCACTCCGCAGTCGCATTGGACAAGGGGTGGAGCGAAAGCTCCACCCCTTCTACTTCTCCGTTCGATTTCTTCGCCTGGTCATGGGTGGCGCGTTGCGAGGGCGAAGAAATACGAGTGCTGCCGCCAGAAGTCAATCAGTGGGACGGCCGGCGCCGCAGGCGCCAGGCCCAGAGAAACCACGATGACGTGGGCAATGCTCGTTGGCTGTCGGCTGTCGGCTGTGAGCTGTTAGCTCACGGTCCACGTGCTATTGCTCCTCAACACCGCCGCCAAGTCCCCCTCGCCCTTCGCCTCGATGGCGTCGGCGATCTGCTGTTCGACCGCTTCCTCGTAGGAAGGCCGGACGACATCACGGAAGATGCCGATGGGGGTGGGGCCGTGGGGACCGTGCGCCAGGCGGCTGAGAGCGAATGCAGTTGAGGGGTCGGCCAGGGTGGCGTCGTGGGTGTGGACCACTTCTTCGCCGTACTGCGCGACATCGACGACGAAGGCGCGTCCTTCTTCGATCGCCACACCCTTGGTGCCGCCGTCGAAGAGGATCTTCTCGCCGTCAACCAGGCGAATCTGGTTGCTGTCTCTGGTGTCCTTGGCGGTCAACTCGATGAAGGCCTTGTCGTTGAAGACGTTGCAATTCTGGTAGATCTCGATGAGGGCCGATCCCTGATGCTCGTTGGCGGCCTTCAGCATCTCGATCGTGTGGTTGCGGTCCATGTCCAGGGTGCGGGCGACAAAGCTGGCTTCGGCTCCCAGAGCCAGGCTGACCGGGTTGAACGGGTAGTCGATTGAGCCCATCGGGCTCGACTTGGTGCGTTTGCCGGGCTCGCTGGTTGGTGAGTACTGGCCCTTGGTCAGGCCGTAGATCTGGTTGTTGAACAACAGGATCTTGACGTTCACGTTGCGGCGGAGAGCGTGAATCAGATGGTTGCCGCCGATCGACAGCGCATCGCCGTCCCCGCTCACCACCCACACCGACAGTTCGGGTCGGGCGGTGGCGATGCCTGAGGCGATGGCCGGGGCCCGCCCGTGGATGCTGTGCATCCCGTAGGTCTCCATGTAGTACGGGAAACGGGCCGCGCACCCGATGCCGGAGATGAACACCACGTTCTCCTTGGCAATGCCTGCGTCTGCCATGAAGGTCTGCACCGAGGCCAGGATGGTGTAGTCGCCGCAGCCGGGGCACCACCTGACTTCCTGGTCCGACTGGAAGTCCTGGCGGGAGTAGGTGGCGGTCACGCTAGGCCTCCAGGCATTCGATGATCTTGTCTTCGATCTCGGCGGCCATGAAGGGTTGACCCTGCACCTTCCCGAACGAAGTAGTCGGCGTCAGGAACTCGGCCCGCAGTAGCCGGGACAGCTGTCCACGGTTCAGCTCGGGGACCAGGACCTTGGGATAGCGGGACAGCACCTCGCCCAGGTTGCGAGGGAACGGGTTGAGGTGGCGGAGGTGAACATGGGCCACCTTGATGCCCTTGGCCCTCGAGTTCAGTACCCCGGCCAGAATGGCCGAGTAGGTGGATCCCCAGCCGATGACCAGCAAGTCGGCGTCGGCGTCCGATCCCACCTCGATCTCCGGGATGTCGTTGGCGACCGCCTTGGTCTTGTTTTCCCGCAGGATGGTCATCTCCTCGTGGTTGACCGGGTCGTAGCTGACGTTGCCGCTCAGCTGATCCTTCTCCAGGCCGCCCACCCGGTGCTCGAGGCCGGGAGTCCCGGGCACGGCCCATGGGCGCGAGAGCGACTCTGGATCCCGCAGGTAGGGCATGAAGCCGTCGTCGTGGTTGATCTCGGTGGCGAAGGAGGTGGGGAAGGACGGCAGCGAATCCAGATCCGGCAGCAGCCATGGCTCCGAACTGGTTCCGATGTAGCCGTCCGACAGAAGGATGACCGGAGTCATGTACTTGACGGCTATCCGGCAGGCCTCGATGGCCGCCTCGAACGCATCACCGGGACTCGAAGCCGACACTACCGGCAGCGGGGCCTCACCGTTGCGGCCGTGGATGGCCATCATCAAGTCGGATTGCTCGGTCTTGGTGGGTAGCCCGGTCGAGGGGCCGCCTCGCTGCACATCGATTATGACCAGCGGCAACTCGGCCATCAACGCCAGGCTGATTGTCTCGCTCTTGAGGGCAACTCCCGGGCCGCTGGTGCCGGTTACGCCCAGGTGTCCGACAAAGGCGGCCCCCAGGGCGACGCCGACGGCGGCGATCTCGTCCTCGGCCTGGAAGGTCTTGACTCCGAAATTCTTGTGACGCGCCAACTCGTGGAGAACATCGCTGGCCGGCGTGATCGGGTAAGAGGCGTAGAACAGCGGCAGCCCGGCTGCCTGGGCTCCGGCGATCAGTCCCCAGGCGATCGTCTGATTGCCGACCACGTTCGTGTAGGTGCCCGATGGCAGGTCGGCGGCCGGCACCTCGAAGGTGGTGTGGGCGAACGCCTCGGTGGTGATTCCGTAGTTGTAGCCGGCTTTGAAGGCGGCGGTGTTGGCGGCCACCACCGCCGGTTTGCTGGCGAACTTCTCGGCTACCCAGTCGAGCGTTGTCTCTCTGGGCCGGTCGAACATCCAGGCCAGCGCGCCGAGCGCGAAGAAGTTCTTGGATCGAAGCACCTCGCGGCCCTTGACTCCACTGTCTTTGACCGCTTCTTTGGTCAACTCGTCCATGGGGGCGGTGAGGACGTTGTAGCCGTCGAGGCTGCCGTCGTCGAGAGGATTGGTCTCATACCCGGCCTTCGCCAGGTTGCGCTCCTCGAAGCTATCGGTGTTGACGATCAGCACTCCGCCCGGATTGACATCGTCCAGATTCTTCTTGAGGGCGGCGGGGTTCATAGCTACCAGCACGTCGGGAGAGTCGCCGGGTGTGAGAATGTCGGCCCCGGCGATGTGGATCTGGAAGGCGGAAACACCAGGCAGGGTGCCGGCCGGTGCGCGGATCTCAGCCGGGAAGTTGGGGAGCGTCGCTAGATCGTTTCCGAACGCGGCTGAAGCGTCGGTGAACCGTGCGCCGGCGAGCTGCATTCCGTCACCGGAGTCTCCGGCAAAGCGGATGACGACGCGCTCGCGGCGCTCGCGGTCGGCGGCAGGAGGTGCGGGTTCTTGGGTGGTGGCCACGGTCGAGTAGAAGGTTAGAGCACGGGCGAGGGTAGCTCGTCGCTTTCTGGCGGGTCTAAGCGGGTGGACGAAAGGCCACGACGCCTGCCCGCTCCAGGGCCAAACCGACCTCCAGGAGTCGTGCCTCAGACCAGTCTGGTCCGACCAGTTGTAGGGACGGTGGAGGGTCCCCGGCCTCATGAATGGGGACGACCAGCGCGGGGTGCCCGGCGTGGTTGACCAGGGCCGAGAACACGGAAAATGCCGGGCGGTAGGGCATCTCGGTCCCGTCGACTGTGATCATGTCCTCGCCGATCACCTTGCGGTTGGCAGCTACGCCCGGAGTCGCCAGCACATCACACTCTCGGAACAGATCGAAGGTGTGCTCCCGCAAATCCTGACGCCACTGTTTGCCCTCGACGCTCTTGGCCACGGTCACTGCCATCGCCGGGCCCAATCGATCGGCCACTTCCGGTCCGTACTCGTCGGCCCGGGAGGGGAACCACTTGCCGTGCACCACGGCCACCTCGCTATAAGCAGCCGCCTCGATCAGGCCGGGTGGCTGTACGAACTCGTCTTCCAGGTGCCGGATCTCGGCTCCCAGGCCGGCCATTCGTCCCAGGGCCGCGTCGAAGGCGGCCCGCAATGCCGGGTCGACCGGGTGGTCGACCCACGGGTGGGGGACTCCGATCACCAGGCCGGTTAGTGAGGCGTCGGGGTCGGGTTGTTTGACCGGCTCGATCAGCGAGTAGGGGTCTGACGGGTCATGCCCGGCGATGATTTCGTAGATCAACCCGGCGTCCCCCACCGTTCTGGTGAGCGGCCCTACCGTGTCGAGGCTGGGTGCCAGCGGGAAGACCCCGGTGACCGGCACCCGGCCGTGGGTGACCTTGAGCCCCACGACTCCGCACACCGCGGCCGGTACCCGCACCGAGCCGCCGGTGTCGGTGCCTATTGCCACCGCGCTCAAGCCGGCTGCCACTGCAGCCGCTGATCCACCCGACGATCCACCCGGTGAGGTATCGGTGTCCCACGGATTGCGAACCGGACCGAACCAGTGGTTCTCAGACGAAAAGCCGAAGGCGAACTCGTGAAGGCCGGTGCGCCCGATGACCACTGCCCCTGCGCTCTCCAGGCGCTCCACCACCGGCGCCGAGTGCTCGGCCACCCGGCGGTAGAAGGAGGAGCCGCAGGTTGTGGGCAAGCCCTTCTGGTCGATTAGATCTTTGAGCCCGACGGTGACGCCTGCCAGGGGTCCGGCTTCTTCGCCGCTGAACAGCCGCCGATCGATCAGCTCGGCCCGCATCAAGGCCTGGTCCCGGTCGATCAGCGTGTAGGCATTGATCCGCTCCTGGGATTCCTCGCTGCGATCGATGTGAGCGGTGACCAGTTCCCGCACGGTCACTGCCCGTATCCGGACCAGTTCGATCTGTTCGGCAGCGGAGAGATACGGGTCGACCATGGCCGTGAGCCTAAACCGGTCACCGCTACTCAGTCATCGGTCGGTAGCCTGCCCAGATGAGTTCCGACCTCCCGACCGATCCCTATCAACTGGTGCGAGGGCTCCGGGTGGTGCGTCAGTACCAGCCGGAGCCGGTTTCAATCGAGGACCAGACCGCCATCCTCGAAGCCGGCCGCTGGACCGGTAGCGCCAAGAACCGGCAGGACTGGCGTTTCATTGTGATCGACGATGCCCAACAGCAATCCCGGCTGGCGACATGTGGCAACTTCACTCAGCCGCTTCAGGATGCCACCTTCCTGGTCGTCCTGGTTCGTCTCCCCGACGCCTACGAATTCGATACCGGACGGGTAGCCCAGAACATGATGCTGGCGGGAGCGGCCCGCGGCGTCGGCTCGTGTCCGGTCACCTTGCACGATGAGGACTGTGCCGGTCAGGTTCTGGGACTCCCGGCCGGCCACCGCGCTCGTTACGCGCTTTGCTTCGGGTATCCAGACATTGCCGCCGAGGATGCCGACCGGACCGCCCGCGGCAAGCGAGGGCGGGTCCCGCTCGACGAGCTGGTTCACCGCAACCGCTTCTAGCGAACTCTCCCGATCCGGCGCAGCGGCCAATAGCGGAAGCTCACCTTCCACAGGTCACCGAGCGGAAGCGGGCCGAGTTCCCGACTGTCCTCAGTCGACTCGTTGCGATTGTCGGACAACACCACCAGCTGACGTCCGTCCAGCTCCCAGTCGTGGCTACCGTCCAGGGCGCCTCGCGCCCATGGTTCGGCCAGCACATGCCGGTTGACGGCCAGCTTCCCTTCCCGGATGCTGAGCGACTCGCCGGGGAGCCCGATGACGCGCTTGATCATCAGAAACTCTGGCAGCCGGGGATGAGGGAACACCACGATGTCTCCGCGCAGGGGAGCCGAAACCAGGTGGGTGGCGATCAGGTAGTCGCCGTCCTCCAGGGCAGGCACCATGGAGTTCTCGGTGACCTCGAAGCGGCGCAACCGGCCGCGCCACATGCCGAACCCGACCAGCAGGCCTCCGACCAGGGCAGCTCCCAGGCCTCGTGATTTGCGCATGGTGGTTGCCTCCCTTCCCGAGTGTATCGTGAGGCCTTCGCGCACAGCCAGGAGGAACCATGGGAATCTTCAAGCCGGCCCGGGTGGCCCACGCCCACTGCCACGTACCTTGCGGGATATACGATCCGACTTTCGCGATCGTGGCCGCTGAGACCGTCGCCAAGATGGTCGAACAACTGCTGGCCATGGAGGTTCCGGGGGCCGATGCCTCCGACGCCGAGAAGATCAAGTTCCACCATGACCTCGAGCGGCGGGTGACAAACAAAGAGGATCACGCCAAGAAGTGCAAGCACGAACTCCTCGACGTCCTGTGGACCCAGTACTTCAAGCCGGAGCACCTCGAGCGCTGGCCCGATCTGCACGAGAAGTTCCATCGTGCCGGCCATCTCTGCACCCAGAACATGCAGAACATCGACGCCGGGCTGGCTCAGGAGTTGTGGGATCTCACCAAGGAGATAGGCGAGATCTTCGCCGCCAGCAAGAGCTGAGCCCGGCTCGGACCGGATCATGGCCGCAATCCAGCTGCCAGATGCCCCGGCGATCCCGGGCCTCACCTTCCGCGGCTTCGCCGGTCCGTCCGACTTCCCCTCGATGGTGGGAGTGATCGAGGCGTCCAAGGTTGCCGACCGGTTGGAGCGGACCGACTCCGTCGCCGGAATGGCCGAAAAGTACTCTAGCCTGACCAATTGCGATCCCTTCACCGACATGCTGTTTGCGGAGGTGAGCGGGCAGGTGGCCGGGTACTCGCGGGTTATGTGGTGGGATGAGATAGAGGGCCCAAGGCGCTACTGGGCGTTCGGATTCATTCGGCCGGAGTTCCGCCGTCGCGGCCTGGGAACAGCCATGTTGCATTGGAACGAAGCCCGGATCGGCGCCATTGCGGCCGGACATCCCGCCGACATCCGCAAGATGATTCAGGTGGTCGCGTCCGACACCGAGCCGGGGGCGCTTGCCCTCTACCTGGCCGAGGATTACCAACCGTTTGTGTACGACGCCGACATGGTGCGTCCCCATCTGAAGGACATTCCCGATCTGCCGCTGCCGGCCGGATTGGTGGTGAGGACCCCACGGTCGGACGAGATGCGCAAGGTGTGGGATGCCGACCGGGAGGCGTTCCGTGATCACCCCGAGGCATCGGACAACTTTCTGACTTTCGACGAATGGTTAGCTCAGCCGAACCGGGACCCCACTCTGTGGCGGGTGGCCTGGGCCGGTGATGAGGTGGCGGGGCAGGTGCGCAGTTACATCAACGCGGCAGAAAACGCCGAGTACCACCGCTTGCGCGGCTACACCGAGGAGATCTCGGTGCGGAATCCGTGGCGGCGCCAGGGGTTGGCCAGGGCCTTGCTTTGCTTGAGCCTGAGGGCCCTGCGGGATCGGGGCATGGAGGAGGCGGCGCTTGGAGTGATGGTCGATAACCCTTCGGGAGCCGAGCACCTCTACCAGAGCGTCGGCTTCTCGGTAGTCAAGCTCTACACCTCTCTGGAGAAACCGGTCGAAACCTAGGATTCGAGCATGGTTTCTCGAGCCCGGGTTTGGGCTCTGCTCGGGGCGTTCGCCCTGCTGGTCACCGCCTGTACGGGCGAAGGATCCGGCACTCTCACCGTCTACACCTCCGTCACCCAGGCCACAGTCGACGCAGTCGTGGCCGGGTTTGAGGAAGCCAACCCGGAGACGTCGGTGGAGGTCTTCCGGGCCCCGACCGGCGAGGTGGCAGCCCGACTGGAGGCCGATCGTCGCTCGGGATCGCCAAGCGCCGACGTCTTGTGGCTGAGTGATCCGCTCTCCATGTACCAGTACCGGGCAGACGGCCTGCTGGCGAGTTGGGGTCCGGCCGGCGCAGAGGCTCTGCCCGCCGCGGCCGTCGCCGACACCTTCTGGGGGACCAGAGTGCTTCATCTGGTGATGGTCGTCACGGCCGGCAACCCGCACGGGCTCGCTTCCTGGCGTGACCTGGAGGATCCTTCGCTGGCAGTGGCCTTGCCCGATCCCCGCTTCGCCGGGTCGGCGTTTGCCGCCCTCGGGTACTTCGGGCTGGAGCCGGGTTTCGGGCTCGACTTCTATGCGGAGCTGAAGGATGCCGGCGCGGTTCAAGTCGCCTCTCCCGGGGATGTGGTGACCGGCGTGGCCGAGGGGCGCTTTGACGCCGGCCTGACCCTTGAGTTCTCGGCCCGCTCGGCAGTCGGCAAAGGCTCACCGATTGAGGTGGTTTGGCCCGCCCCGGCCGCGGTCGCCGTCACCAGTCCGATTGCCGTCCTGGCGGCGGCCGATCCAGCGGAGGAATCTCGCAGCTTTGTGGATCACGTGCTTTCACCGGTCGGGCAGGCTGCCGTCGGCGCCACCGGGTGGACCCCGGTGCTGCCCGGCGTGGCGGGTCCGGCTCCGCCGGCAGGCACGCCGGTTGTGTTCCCGGATTGGGCCGTCATCTATGAACGACAGTCCGACCTGCTGGCCGGCTACACCGAGGTGTTTGATGGCTAGTCGCAGCTCCATAGTCAGGCTGGGCGGCCGGGGCCCAGAGGTGCTGGCGGCAGTGGTGCTGGCCGGCCTGGTCGTCTATCCGCTGGGGCGCTTGCTGCTCGAGGCGATCGGCGACGGCATGTTCCAAGCCGTGTGGCGCGAGGCGGTGGCGACTGCCGCCTTCAACAGTTTGTGGTCATCGGCTCTGGCGGCCTCCATCGCCCTGGCGGTGGGAATCGGCCTGGCCCTGCTCACCGAGCGTTTCCTGGTCCGGGGCGCCTCCTTGATGCGGGCCGCCGTCGTCGCCACCCTGGTGGTCCCACCCTTCGTGTCGGCCTTGAGCTGGCAGGCCGCCTATGCCCCGTTCGGCCTGCTCGATGACTGGACGGGAATCTCCGCGGTCTGGTTGGAGGGCCGATTGGGGGTGGTGACGGTTATCGCCGTCAACACGGCACCACTGGCCTACCTGGTTGTGGTTGCCGCCCTGCGTAGTTCCCGAGTGCCTGAACTGGAGTGGGCGGCCAGAGCGGCCGGTGCCGATCGCTCCGCCACCCTGCGACTGGTCACCCTTCCGATGGTGAAGCCGGCACTCGCCGCCGGGTGGCTGGTCGGCTTCGCCGCCTCTCTGAGCAGCTTCGGAGTGCCGGTGGTGCTCGGTACCCCCGCGGGGTTTGAGACCCTTACGACCCGTGTGTACCGGGCGGTGGCTTTCGCCGCTTTCCCCGACGCCTTTCAGGAGGCTGTGATCATGGCTCTGTTGCTGGCCGCGGTCGCTCTGGTGGTGGTTATGGCCGGCGACTCCCGGTCCGGGCGAGTCGACTGGCGCCTCCAGCAGACTGCATCCAGCCAACCCGCCTACCGCCGCCCGGCGCCGTTCAGCTCCGTCGCAGCAGCCTGGGTCTATCTGGTGCTCACGGTGGGCATCCCCTCGCTGGCGCTGGTCGTCAGGGCACTGACGCCTTCGGTGGGTGTCAGCCCCGCTCCGGCCAACTGGACGCTCGACAACTTCGCGACGGCTTTCGACTCCCGCACTTGGGAGGCTTTCGGGCGCAGCGTCCTGCTTGGGCTGGGAGCGGCCCTGCTGGCGCTGGCAGCGTCCGGTCTGCTCATACAGGTGCGGCGGACCACCGGGCGGCGCTGGGACGGTGCTGCCCTCGTGATGTTCGCGCTGCCTGGCACTTCCCTGGCGCTGGGAGTGTCCCTCGGCTACGGGCGCTGGCTGGCCAATACGGCCGCAATCATCCTGATTGCCTATGTGGCCAAGCTGCTGGCCCTGGCGCACCGACCGCTGGCAGCTTCGGCGGCCGGAGTACACCGAGACCTGCTCAGCGCCGCCAGGGCGTCGGGAGCGACCGCCCGGCGGGCGATTGGTCGGATCGGTCTTCCGTTGCTCCGCCCCGGATTGGTGGCCGGAGGCTTGCTGGTGTTCCTCTTCGCTCTTCACGAGCTGACGATTTCTTCGCTGTTGCACGGACCGGGAAATGAGACACTGGCCGTTGTGATCCTCGACTACCAACAGATCGGAGATCCGACTGTGACGGCGGCGCTGGCGGTGATGCTGGCCGTGGCGGTCGGGGCGGCTGCCACCTTGCTGTTGCTGGCGCGCCGCGGGAGGGACCGCTCATGAGCAAGCCGGTCATGGCGGGAGCGGGAGTGGCGGTCGATTACGGCCAGAGCCGGGCGTTGGCTGAGATCGAAGTCACCGTTGAGGCCGGGGAGTTGCTGGCGGTACTAGGGCCGTCGGGCTCGGGAAAGACCACGCTTCTGCACGCCATCGCCGGTTTCATTCCTTTGGCGGCCGGCTCTATCAGCATCGGCGGCCGCCTGATGTCGGGCCCCGAGGTCATGGTGCCTCCCGAGCAGCGGAATGTCGGGGTGGTGTTCCAGCACCACGCCCTCTGGCCGCACTTGAGCGCAATCGAGACGGTGGCCTTCCCCCTTCAGCAGGACGGGTCCGGACCGGCCGTACTCACCGAAGCCGCGGAGATTC
Organism: Acidimicrobiia bacterium; assembly: GCA_051011455.1. GTDB lineage: Bacteria > Actinomycetota > Acidimicrobiia > Spongiisociales > SHLN01 > SHLN01. The sequence goes on from JBPCTX010000223.1 coordinate 18,118, forward strand.
TGGACCGGCTGGGGATTTCTCATCTGGCCGATCGTCTGCCGGCGGACATGTCGGGCGGAGAGCAGCAGCGGGTGAGCCTGGCCCGGGCCCTGGCGCGTCATCCGGATCTCTTCTTGTTCGACGAACCGACGGCGCACCTCGATGTCCCCCTGCGAGCGGCCCTGCTGGAGGAGATCGACCGGCAGAGGCGGCATGAAGGTGCCGCCGGCCTTTACGCCACTCATGATGCTGCCGAGGCACTCGCCCTGGCAGATCGCCTGCTGCTGCTGCGTGACGGATTGGTAGTGCAGTCGGGGACCCCGGTCGAGATCTACGACCGGCCGGTGGATCTGTGGGCAGCCCGGCTGACCGGTCCGGCCTCTCTTCTGCCGCCGGGTCTCGAAGCGGCTCTGGAGGCACGTGGGATTGAGTTCAGTGGAGAGGCCGGAGGGGCGGCACTGATCCGACCGGAATGGGCCAGCCTGGGGGGTCCTCTATCGGGCGTGGTCGACCGGGTTTCATACCGGGGAGCCCGCACCGAGTATCGGCTGGCCACCGAAGGCGATGCGTTCGTTGTCGCCGCCGAGGGTCCGCCCCGGCTACGGCCCGGGGACGAGACCGGCTGGGACGTCGAGAGAGCACATCGGGTCAGTCCTCGCTGATCGGACGCGTCGTGCCCATCCACGCCGCCAGCAGCAGGAAGGAAGCGGCTGCGGCCACCCCGCCTGCCAGCACTTGCAGCAATGCCCCGGCGAATCCCGTCGCCACATCCTGCAGGACATAGGCGGTCCACCAGGCAGATCCGCCTGCGACTGCTGCCGGGAGCAGAGCCCGGCCGGCGGTGCGGGCCACTCCGGCCAGGACATGGGTGCCGGTACGGTCCAGCCAGATGACTCCCAGGACGATGGTGTAGGCGGCAATCGACACTGTGGAAGCGAGAGCGATGCCTCGGATGTCCATTAGCTCCTTGAACATGATGTAGATGGGGATGGCCAGCACCGTGGCGCCCGTGCCCACTACCACGGGAACCCACATCTGGCGACGGGCATAGAAGCCGCGGGCCAGCAATTGTTGGACGCCCCAGAAGGGGATTCCCAAGGCATAGAACACCAGAGCAGAGGCGGCCGCGGATGTGTCGGCGGGCTGAAACTCCCCCCGCTCAAACAAAGCCCGGATAGTTGGGAGTGAAAGGGCTACCAGGACGGCCGCCGCCACCATGCCGGCGACAATGACATAGCGGACCGCTCTGGCCAGGGTGCTCGACAGCTCGCGCAGGTTTCCTTCTTCAGCCAGGCGGGCCAGGTAGGGATAGGCCGCCACTCCGGCTGCCTGTGCCACCACTCCAATCGGCACCAGCATTGTTTGGCGGGCGAAGCCGAGTTGGGAGGTGGGGCCTTCGCCCAACTGAGTGCCGAAGACCCGGGCGAACGACTCGTCGAGCAGCACCAGCGATTGGCCCAGCATCAGCGGCAGAGCCAGGAACAGGTACTCGCGGAGAACCGGACTGACCATGGGCACCCCGGAAGGGATCCGCAGGCCCTCCGCGTAGGCGCCGTAGGCCTGGATCAGGAAGTTGCCGATGATGGCTCCGGCCAGCACTCCCCAGGCAAACCCGTCGGCCGAGGGGTCGGAGCGATCGGTCAGGATTACTCCGCCCAGAATGATCATCAGGTTGTAGACGATGGGCGCCAGGGTGGGAATGAGGAACCGTTCCCGGGCGTACTGCACGGCCATCAGCAGGGTTCCGACCACAAAGAAGACCTGGGCGGGGAGGATGATGCGGGTGAGTCGCGTCGCCTCCTTCACCTCTTCAGGACCAAGAGCGGTAACGGCCTCGATCACCGGGCCGGCCACCAGCATCCCCACGGCTGCCAAGACCGTCATGGCCAGCCCGACCGGGCGAGCCACGGCTACGAACGCCGCCCACGCCCCCGGTTCGTCGTCTTCGGCGAAGTAGCGCGACAGGATGGGGATGAACGTGATCGCCATGTACCCGCCGGCCAGCAGGTAGTTGAGGAAGTCGGGGATTATGAAGGCCACCCGGTAGGCGTCTCCGGCCGCGTTGGCCCCGATCAGGTCGGCGAGCACGACTTCTCGCAACAGGCCGAGAATGCGAGAGAGGAGGATCCCGGCCGATACGACCAGCGCGGCACGCCCCATGCGTTGGAAGAGGGGACGGTTCACCCGGAAAACCTATCAGCCGGCAGCGCCTGCGCCGGGTTAATCGGAGGCGGCCACCGACCGCCGACCGGTCTGGCCCGGGAGGTCGGCCAGCCGCAACCGGTAGATGTCGCGCCCGTCGGCGCTGTGAACCGGACGGAAGCCGACCCCCTCCAGGTACTGACGGTGCTTGGCAGTGCCCGGCGGGCTTTCGACGTGGGTTATGTGAGGGTCGGCGAAGATGGTGGAGTCAGACGAGTACAGGAATCGGCTTACCTTGAGGTCACGGTAGGCGGGGATCACATAGTCGAGCTGAACTCGCATCGTCTCGCTTCCGTCCACATCACAGATGAAGAGGCCGGCCGGCACCATGTCGCGCAGGATGAAAGCCCGGTAGCGGTTCGGCTTGGGCTCGAAGTGGAAGTCGGGGAGGAAGTCCTTGCGGATGTCGTCGAGGTAGTAGTTGATGAAGTACTCGAGGTAGCGGGAGCCCTGGCGTACCTCCAGCACGGTGAAGACGGGATGAGCTCCCAGCAGCTTTCGCAGAAAGAACAGGTGGATGGTGATGATGACGACGTTCGTGATGACAATCGGGTAGGCCGAGATGAGGACGCCGTATATGAGAAAGACGGTGGCCCCGCCCAGCCCAAAGAGCCGCAGCTTGAGGATCGACTTCATCGACAGCGATGCGACGATCAGTGCCGATCCGAGATAGCCGACTACCTCGTAAATGGCAGCTGCACTCATTCTTCCTTCCCCTCGAGGGGAAGGTGGCAGCGGCCCGAAGGGCTGGTGACGGATGGGGGGAGGCGGCGGATCAACACGGTGTGTGTGACTAGTTCACCAGGTCGCGGTCCCGCATCAGATAGCCGAGTGCCAGCACCGATACGGCCGCAATGGCGAGCACCTTGAACAGGGCGCCCCAGGCTCCCGGGTCCACGCCCCTGAGCAGGTCCTGCATGTCCGCGATCTCGCCGGTGATGCCGGCGTACGCAGACACCCCCATCCGCCAGATCGAGGTGGTCGCCACCTGGCTGGCGGCCGACGTGACGATTCCTTCCCAGATCAGGAGGTAGGCGAGTCCGATGATCACCGCCCGGTCGGTGATGTAGCCCGCTACTTGCATGACGGCCGCGAACCCGAGCGTGGTTATCGCCGTGGCCGCCACGATGGCGTAGGTCTCTTTCCAGCTCCCGGTGGTGATCCCGAAGGCCGCCCCGGCCAGCATTGCTCCGCTGCCGGCGACGATGAAGGAGGCCAGCCAGGCGCCGGCCAGCTTGGCGGTGGCGATTACCTCGCGGCGTATGGGGCGGAGGGCGAGGTAGGAGATTGTCTTGTAGGTGCGCTCATCCCCCAGGGAG
>JBPCTX010000224.1:0-7118 GCA_051011455.1 Acidimicrobiia bacterium
CACTTCCATGGTAAGGAAGGGGTCCGCGGTTCGAATCCGCGAGGGGGCTCGGCGGCGTAGCTCAGACTGGTTAGAGCGCTCGGCTCATAATCGAGAGGTCGGTGGTTCAAGTCCACCCGCCGCTACGAATCGAAACGAGGTCATAGAAATGCCATCCCAAAAGAGACCGATCATCACCCTTGCCTGTGAGGAGTGCAAAGAGCGCAACTACGTCACCGACAAGAACAGAACCAACACCCGGGACCGGTTGGAGCTGAAGAAGTACTGCAACCGGTGTCGGCGCCACACCCCTCACAAAGAGACGCGTTGACCGTGCCCGCCCCGCCGGAATGAGCGGAGGGCTCACCGACCTTGTCGGCCGGTCCTATGGCCCGTTTCACCTGCGGACATCTGTCGAGAAGGTCGAGGAGTTCGTGCTGGCTACCGGAGACGACCCTGGCCGCTGGGAGTTTCACGCCCCGCCAGGGTTTGCTGCGGTGGCACTGTTCAAGTCGGCTCCGGCCTTCTTCCAGGATGAGGATGCGGCCGACTACGCCGGCACCCTGGTCCATGTAGATCAAACCTTCCGCTGGCATCGGCCGCTCCCACAAGAGATCGACGTTGCCGTGACCGGCGAAGTCGAAAGCGTTCGCCACCGGGGCGAGATGTACTTCGTGACCTTTACGACCCGTACCCAGGACGACGGCGGCACCACGTATCTGGAGGCTTCGTCAACGTTCCTGATGACGGAGGGCTCTTTGCCGAAGGAAAAGGTGACGGTGCGCCCCGAGCCGCCCTGGGATTCCCGAGCCGACAATGAGGCCCCAGCTGAGGTGGCGATGCCGGCGGTGGGGGAGGAGCTTCCGGTCATGCTGAAGTCGGCCAGCCGGGCTGATCTGGTTCGCTACGCAGGGGCCACTCGAGACTGGAATCCGATTCACTGGGACCACGACGCAGCTGTTGCGGCCGGGCTCCCCGGGATCATCGCCCACGGGTTGCTGATGGCAGCCTGGGTGGCACAGGCTGCCGCTCGCGTGTCGGACGGCCCGCAACCACTGCTGGATATGCGACTCCGCTTCCGCCAGCCGCTGCGGCCGGGTGCCCAGGCAGAGGTTTCAGCAGAAGTGAAGGCTCCGGATGCTCTAACCTGCGTCATCCGCTCCGACGGAATCGACCTGGTGACAGCCGACGCCACGCTCGGGAGGTAACCCGATGGCCGACCGCAGCGTCGAAGACTCAAGAGAGTTGCTTGATCGCGCCCGTCAGGGAGACGAGAGCGCCTTCTCGGAGCTCGTTCGTCACCACCAGCACGAGGTGTTCACCCTGGCCTTCCGTCTACTTGGCAACTATGAGCTGGCAGCCGATGCCGCCCAGGAGACGTTCATCCGAGCCTGGCGGGCGCTACCCCGCTTCCGGGGCGACTCGGCCTTGTCCACCTGGCTTCACAGGATCACCGTCAACACCAGCTGGACACTGGGACGTCGCGCCCAGCGCCACAATGCTTCGGCTCTCGACGAAGCACTGCTGATCGACGATGCGTCCGCCCCCTCGCCTGAATCCTCGGCCGAATCGGCCGAGCTGGGAGGCCGGCTCCGGTCGGCGGTCGCCGAGCTACCAGACCCGCAGCGCGCCGTCGTGGTGCTGAAGGACATCTATGGCTGGTCTCATGCCGAGGTCGCCAAGGCGCTCGACATCAGTGTGACTGCAGCCAAGGTCCGTCTACACCGGGCACGAAAGAAGCTGAAGGAGAAGCTGTGGCGAGAAATGGAATGACTCTTGCCTGTGCCATTCGGTCCCATCGGCTCGCCGAGAATCCCGAACTAGACGACGCCCATGTCCTGGGCTGTCTCCACTGTCAGGTGGAGGCGGTCCGGTACCGGACGCTGCTTCGCCGCCTGCGGGCACTCAAAGCCGACCAGCTGACAGCGCCTGCCGGGTTGGCGGTGGTTGTGAGATCCGGATTGAGTGGCGAGCCGTCGGCGCCGAAGAAGACTGCAAGCAGGGAAGCTGCAGTGGCCGCGGTCGGAGTGGTCGCGGTCGCCGGAGCTGTGGCGTTCTGGCGCCGCTCGCTGAGCGCCTAAGCTTCTCGACCGACAGCGCACGTCGATCCCATTCGCCTGTGGTGTGCTTATACTCGTGCCGTCTCGCAGGGCATCCGCCCTAGGATTCGGCTTCACAACAGAGGGGTGTAGCTCGAATTGGCAGAGCGCCGGTCTCCAAAACCGGAGGTTGTGGGTTCGAGTCCCACCGCCCCTGCCGGCCCGCGCGGCGCAGAGAAAGGGTCCCAACCGGGGGACCCCTTAAGAGGAACTGATGAACCGAGAACTTCGTCGACAGCAAGCCCGCCAGGAGCGGCTGGATAAGAAGCAAGGCAAGCCGACTCGCCAGGCTCAAGCTCAGCGCGCCGCCGGCAAGCAGGCCGGCGAGACCAAAGAGCGTCGCGGCATTCGCACCTACCTCCATGAGGTGCGCCAGGAGTTGGCCAAGGTGGCCTGGCCCGACCGACAGACCCTCGTCACCTACACGGTGGTCTCCCTGATCACGACCGTCGCCCTCACCTTCTACACTGCCGGGCTCGACTACGTGTTCAAGAGAACCTTCATCGACTTCATCCTGTCATGACCAGTATGGAAGACCAGGCCACCGCCACCACCGACTCCCCTGCGGAGCAGCCGACCGAGGACGCCGTCGAATCTTCGGACTCGGTCGAAGCCGTCGCGGCCGGGGTGGACCCAGATTCTGCCGACGCTCCGACTGAGGAGGACGAGGGCGGGGCTGCCGGTTTGCTGGCAGCCGCCTTCGCTTCGGTTGGGCTGACCTCCAGCGACAAGCTGGACGAGGTCCTCTCCCACGAGGAGGAGGAAGCGAAGGCCAAAGCTGAAGCCGAGGCTGCGCTCGAGTCCGAGACGGCCGTCGAGGCAGAGGCCGCCGTGGAGGCAGATGCTGAGGAAGCAGATGCTGAGGAAGCAGAAGTAGCCACCGAACCTGAAGCAGCCGCTGAAGCTGAAGAGGAGGCTCCGGCTGAGGAAGCTTCCGAGGAGGAGGCTGAGGAGGAAGAGGAGGAGGTCCCGGTCGACACCGGTCCCGCCAGCCCCTACGACCTTCCCGGCGACTGGTATGTCATTCACTCGTACTCCGGCTATGAGAACAAGGTCAAGGCCAACCTGGAGACCCGCATCCACTCCATGCACATGGAGGGGGAGATCTTCGACGTGGTCATTCCCATGGAGGATGTCGTGGAGATCAAGGGGGGTCGGAAGGTGACGGTCCCCAAGAAGGTCTTCCCCGGCTACATCCTGGTTCGCATGTATCTGAGCGATGATTCCTGGTTCGCGGTTCGCAATACGCCGGGTGTCACCGGGTTCGTTGGCTCCGGTACGAAGCCCGTCCCGCTTTCCCGCCGTGAGGTGGAGCGGATTCTGGGCGTCAAGAAGGAAGAGACGGTTGGCAAGGCTGCCCCGCGCTTCCAGCCCGCCTGGGGCGTCGGAGAGACGGTGCGGGTGGTTGAAGGTCCCTTCGCCGACTTCAACGGTGTCATCGAGGAGATCAACCTGGATCAGTCCAAAGTGCGCGTCCTCGTTAATATCTTCGGCCGCGAGACACCGGTCGAACTCAACTTCGAACAGATTGTGAAGCTCTAACCCATGGGACGTAAGAAACTGATGGCCGTCATCAAGCTGCAGGTGCCCGCCGGCCAGGCGAGCCCTGCTCCGCCAGTCGGTCCCGCTCTCGGTCAACACGGCGTCAACATCATGGACTTCGTGCAGGCCTACAACGCCCAGACTGCCGACCAGACCGGCACCATCGTGCCCGTTGAAATCAACGTCTATGAGGACCGGAGCTTCACGTTCATCACCAAGACTCCGCCGGCAGCAGTTCTGTTGCGCCAGGCCGCCCGCGTCCCGAAGGGCTCCCCCGAGCCGCACAAGGAGAAGGTGGCTTCGGTGACTCGAGCTCAAGTCAAGGAGATCGCCGAAACCAAGATGCCCGATCTGAATGCCAACGACATCGAGGCGGCGATGAAGATCGTCGAGGGCACGGCCCGCTCGATGGGTTTCACGGTCGACGGGTAACTAACCAGAACCGATAGTGGGAGGCCTTGGGCCGCTTGCACCACGAGGAGTAGAGATGCCGAGACACGGCAAGCGATTCAACACTGCCGCTGAGGGGATCGACCCCGCGGCCAGCTATGAGCCCCGCGAGGCGCTCGAGATTGTCAGAAGCAACGCCCGGGCCAAGTTCGACGAAACCATCGAAGCGAACTTCCGGCTGGGAATCGATGCCCGCCATGCCGACCAGAACGTCCGCGGGACGGTGTCGTTGCCAAACGGCACCGGCAAGTCCATCCGGGTGGCTGTGTTCGCGACCGGTGACAAGGCCAAAGAGGCGGACGAGGCTGGGGCCGACCTGGTGGGCGGCAAGGACCTGGCGGAAGCCATTCAGGGCGGACGGGCTCTCGATTTCGATCTAGCGATCGCCACTCCCGACCTGATGTCTGAGGTCGGTAAGGTCGGCAAGATCCTCGGACCGCGCGGACTGATGCCCAATCCAAAGGCCGGCACGGTCACCTTCGACATTGCCAAGACGGTGCAGGAGTTCAAGGCCGGCAAGATCGAGTATCGCAACGACCGGGCCGGCAATGTGCACGGAGTAATCGGGAAAGCCTCGTTCGATCTGGAAGGACTGGTGGCCAACCTGGCCGCGTTCACCGACGAGATCATGCGGGCCCGACCGGCCTCTACCAAGGGCCGGTTCGTCAGGAACCTTTCTGTGTCCTCCACAATGGGTCCCGGGGTTCGGGTCGACCTTTCTCACCTCGACGACCTGGCGGGCCTCGCCCACTAGCCAAATCGGCAGGAGGTAACCTGCTCGTATGTATCGGCGCAGTTTGCTTCTCGTCGCCGCCTTCTTCGTCTTCCTGAGCCTGTTCTTCGGCTCCCGTCCATACACGGTGCCGACCGGCGGAGCGTTCGGCGGTCCTACCCGCGACCATCTGTGCGGCACAACGTTCGGGGTGAACTTCTACGACGAATACGAGCCGGGGATTGAAGGAACGTTCCTCAAGCGCCGCTGTTACGCCGAGTCGAAGCAGAGGATCGTCAACATCGGCCTGGCGTTCATCATCGGTGTCGGTGCCCTTGTCACGGGACTGGCCAGAGGCCCGGCGCCACCGTTGCGCAGCATCCACATCTTGACTCCATTGCCGACTCCGGAGGAGATGGAGCAATCGTGGGTTGGCGACCCGGCCCGCTTCCCGTAGCCGTAACCGGCAGCTATGCTCCCTGGCCACAATCCAATACCTCCAGACCGGAGACCGCCGGTGCCACACAGTGGCCGAAGATGCCTGCGCAGGTCGGAACCTTCAGGCTCCTTCCTATCTGGTCGGAGCTTTTACTAATCCAGAACAGGAGCAGACATGGCAAGACCCGAAAAGGTCGCCGTTGTCGAGGAAATCAAGGAGAAGCTGGAGTCGGCTGAGGCGGTATTCGTCACCGAGTATCGCGGCCTAACGGTGGGCCAGCAGCAGGAACTGCGGCGGTCGCTGAACAGGGCGGATGCCGAATACAAGGTCTTCAAGATGTCCCTGGCCCGACTGGCTGCAGAGGAAGCAGGCTTCAGCGACTTGCTGGTGTGGCTCGAGGGCCCGACGGCTATCGCCTTCACCAGCAGCGATCCGGTACCGGCTGCCAAGAGCCTCAAGGAGTTCTCGGACTCAAACGACAGCCTCGTACTCAAGGGTGGATTGTTGGCCGGTGCGACGCTCGACGCGGACGCGGTTCGGCAACTGGCTGAGATCGAGCCCCGGGATGTTCTGTTGGCGAAGCTGGCCGGGGCGATGAGCGCTCCGATGGCGAAGCTGGCCGGCCTGATGTCGGCGATTCTGCGCCAACCTGCCACGGCGATGCAGCAACTCCTCGAGAAGAAGGAGCCGGAGCCGACGCCTGCTGTCGAGGACGCAGCTCCCGAAGCAGACGCAGTTGAGGAAACCTCAGACGAGTCGAGTGCCGAAGGCGATGCCGAACCTGCAGCCGAGGAAGAGCCCGCGGAGGAAGCGGCGGCTGAAGTGGAGGAGGAGCCTGCTGAGGAGGCCGCGGCTGAAGAGGAGGAGCCCGCTGAGGAACCAGTGGCCGAAGCGCCAGCCGAAGAGGCAGCCGAGCCTGCAGCCCAGGCGGCAGCGGAAACAGAAGAGCCAGAAGCGGAGGCATCCGATGGTGACGGAGCCGACGAGGATTCAGAAGATTCAGACCAGTAGTTCAGACCAGGAATTCACAAAAGGAGACATGAAATGGCGAAGATGACGACCGACGACCTGCTTGAGCACTTCGAGGGCATGACCGTTCTCGAGCTCTCAGAGTTCGTCAAGGCGTTCGAAGACAAGTTCGAGGTAACCGCAGCGGCGCCGATGGCTGTCGCCGTGGCGGCCGCCGATGGCGGCGGCGAGGCCGCCGAGGAGAAGGACGAGTTTGACGTCATGCTCAGCGCAATCGGCGAGAAGAAGATCCAGGTAATCCAAGAGGTGCGGGCTCTCACCAGCCTCGGTCTCAAAGAAGCCAAGGAGCTCGTCGAGAGCGCCCCGGTCGCGGTTCTCGAAGCCGTCGATCAGGAGGCCGCCGACAAGGCCAAAGAGGCCCTCGAAGGCGCCGGCGCCCAAGTCGACCTGAAGTAGGGAACGCCTCCGGCGTTCCCGCCATCAGCTGTCGGCTTTCAGCCAACCAGCTGTCGGCTTTCAGCTTTCAGCCAGAACAGAGAAGGCGCCTCGAGAGGGGCGCTTTCTTGTATGTAGCCCTACTCCCGCGTACACGCTGTTCGCTGTTCGCTGTTGGCTGTTGGCTGTTGGCTGTTGGCTGTTGGCTGTTGGCTGTTCGCTGTTTGCTGACGACGTGAGCGGCTGCGGCGTTCTCACCAAGTTGCTGCTCGGCGCGACGACGGATGACTGGCGACTGGTAGCTGGCGACTGGTGAGGAACGCCGGAGGCGTTCCTCACCTGACCGTTGCAAAACGAAGCATCGCTACGAAGAACAGGATCACGCCGAAGGTGATGAGGCCGCCGCCGGCGACCGGTCCGGGGAGGGCGCCGAGCTCATTTGTGTAGCACGTGGTTAGGGAGCGGGAGAGCGACACTGACCGGCACCCCATCA
>JBPCTX010000225.1:0-3540 GCA_051011455.1 Acidimicrobiia bacterium
TTAGAGCTGGTTAGCCAGAGCTAAGGGAGGGCTATGGGCTCCTGACCTGGTTGGCCCGGCGAACCTTCGATACGTCCTTGAGGTACTCGGGAGCCGTGAACTCCGGTTGCCGGGAGTCGTGCAGCCACTCTTTGGGGCGGTGCCCGATCTCCCGTTCGCAGACGCAGCTGAAGGTGAGGACATCCTCGCGGGTGTAGTGAACCTCGTTGGTCGGTATATACACGGTCGTGGCCAGGAAGGGGCAATAGGCGGCGAGGTGTCCCTCCGCCAACTCACGATCCTCGGGAGTCAGAGCCCGGCGCACCCGGTAGGCGCGGTCACGAAGGGAGTCCAGCTCACGACGGGATTCGGCGAGTTTCAGGATGTTGTCGGTGCTGGCCACAAGGTCCATGTGACGATGCCATCCGGCCAATAGCGCCTCGAAAGCATCATTGAACACCTGGTGCAACATCCAATAGTCATCGACCCGTTTGGGAGAGCGCTTGAGTGCGCTTAGTGCCCGGCCCAGCGTCGCGTGGCCAGCGACTCGATGACGGCCACCCGCCGCAGAACGTCGCGGATCTCGTCCCCGAACGCTCTCATCTCCTCGACAGAAGTGTCCTGGTCGACAAGCCCGCGGTTGTCGGCCAGCTGGTATGCCGACCCGAATAGCACTTGAGAAACGGACTCTTCGGCGGCGATCCGGTTCTGTAGTCGATATTGCTTGCCGAGCGCCATCGACTGTTCGATGGCCGCTTTCGAGTCGAGACGCTCCTCGGCGAGGGCCAACACGTCGGCCACCACCTGATAGGCCTCCAGGAAAGGCCGCAGCGACCAATGGGCCCGCAGAATGCGGAGGCGTCGCAACAACTCGCGCACCGACTCGGCTCCCTCGTCGAGACGCTCCTCCCAAGCCGGATCCCGGTGGGCCAGCTCCTGATGGATCTCCTCGCGATAGACGTCTTTCTCCGAGAAGAAGAACTCGAACTTGAAGAGGTCACGGAGGGCCATGACCTCACCCCAGAAGACCTCCCGGTGTCCGTCGTCGGCTTCGGTCGCCTTGATCAGGGCCAGCTCGGCGATGGCGCCGGTGACGAAGAAGTGGACGACCGTGTTGCGGTAGTAGGCGGCGGCGTGATGCTGGTCGGGCTGAATCCGCCAGACGGTGTCGAGGCCACCCTCGAAGGTCGAGACGATGTTCTGCTCCACCAGCAGTCCCAGCACTGCCCGCAACTCCGGGCCCGTGTCCAACGGGTCGTAGATAGTGGTTGGCAGCTCCCGCTGCACGATGAAGTCGTTCAGTTCGGCGGTGTACTCGGTGATCTCGGCCAGAGTCAGAGCCCGCTCCTCGTTGGCCAGCAGCGCAATTGTGACGAGGGCGGTCGGGGTGATGGGCGTCACCTCGTTGATCCGCCTGCTGACTTCGAACGCCAGCTTGCGGATCTCCAGCGACTGTTCGTCCGGCTCGTCTGGGGTTGTCACTTCCTTCGACATTGAGATGGGCTCGCCGAACCGGAGGTGGACCTGTCCGCCCCGCAGCTTCAACCGCCTGATGGTCCGCACCAGCCAACCCGCCCCCTCCGAGTCCTTGGACTCGCCGCGTTGCTCGGCGGCGTAGGAGTCGATGTCGATGATCTGGTCGTAGGCGATGGAGGTGGGGATCAGGTACACCTCGTCGGTCTTGCCGCGCCGGTAGGAGTCGGCGACGTAGCTGAGCATTCCGTAACGAGGGGAGCGCAGCTTGCCGAGCCGCGACCGCCCGCCCTCGATGTACCACTCCAGCGGGAACCGCCGCTCCAACAAGAAGTCGATGTACGACCGCAACACCACCTTGTACAGGTCGTTGTCCTTGAAGCTGCGGCGGATGAAGAACACACCCGAACGTCGCACCAGGGGACCGACCGGGAAGAAATTCATGTTGATGCCGCCGGCTGTGTGGTTGGGCGGGAAGTCGTTCTCCCACAGCAGGTACTGCAGGATCAGGTGGTCGAAGTTGGACTTGTGCGAGGGCAGGAACACCAGCGGCGCCCGCTGTCCCAGCGCGTATAGCTCCTGCAGTTCGTGCCGGTCGTAGTCCATCGCCGTGTAGGTCTTGCGATACAGCCAGTGGACGAAATTGGCCACCAGGTCGATGACGATCGGGCTGTGAGTGGCAGCGATCTCTTGCACGTACTTCTCGGCCTTGCGAAGCGCCCATTCGCCGGGTTTGTCGTTCTGGCGGCCGATCTCGATCACCTTTTGCTGGAACTCGTGGCGCCGAACGATGTCTTCCTGCACAAACTTGGGGACCTTGTAGCGGTTGCCGCGCAATTCCCGCTCGGCTCGTTCCAGCGCCAACCAGGCGCGGTGGGCGACGAATTCGGTGAAATCCTCCAGCAGGTCCTGTTCGGCCCAGGCTGCCCTCAGAGTGCTGAGCTGGGCGGGTGCTCCGGTGACGAGTCTCACCCGCTCCGGATGTCGGTTCCGCAGCCACCAGGCCCGGATGGGATCCGGGTCCCGGGGGTCGCCAGTCATCACCAGGTCGCTGAGGCGAATGTGCCGAACCCCTCCCCGGTCACCGGCCAGCCACACGATCCGGAGCGGCACCAGCAGCGGGTCGTCGGTGCGGCCGAGCGTCGCTCGCAGGACCGGGCTCAACCGGCGGTGGCGTCGATGACGCCGGGAAGGCGGAATCTCGGCCGTCTCCACGAAAGCCGCATCCGGCTGATTGCGCTCGATCCAGTCGAGGAGGATGTCCCGCTCCAACCGGTTGGAATAGTCGACGAGGAAGGCAACCGGCCGCCCCTGGCTGTCCGGCCACCCCGGCTCAGCCACCAACGGCTTCATAGAGGTCATAGTGGGATTGTACGGTCGAGAGGGTCCGCCTGCCGTGTGCGGGCATGCCGCCAGCTACCAGTCGCCGGCTACCAGTCACCAAACGGTCGCCAGCTACCAGCTACCAGTTTTCCCTCATGGATCGGAACCCCATTGCAGAGGCAACAAGCGTGGGTGATCGCCCCGGAGCGAGAGAGTCATTGAGCAGAGAAAACTGGAAGCTGGCGACTGGCTCGGAGCGCTAGGCGCTTCGAGCCCGATCAATTTGGCTCATCAGGTAGGAGCCGAGGCCTCGCATTACTTCGCGGGGTTCGGAGAGGGGGAGCTCGTCGAGAGTCTTCTCGGCGCCGCGGATGAGGGATTCGGCGTCCGAGATTCCAAGCTCGACGTAGCCACCGTCGCGCACGATCTCGAGAACGCGGTCGATGGTGGCCGAGGTGTAGGGCCGGCCGACGCCAAGCAGTTCTTGCATCTCGGTGCCGTTCTCTCCATCTAGGGCGGCCAACACCGGCAGCGTGAAGGTCCCCTCGCCCACGTCGGAACCGGACGGCTTGCCGAGGAAGTCGCTGGAGGCGACCAGATCGAGCACGTCGTCGATGAGCTGGAATGCCACGCCCAGATCCCACGCCCACTTGCTGACAGCTTCCAGTGCGGCCGGATCAGTGTCTGAAGCCATCGCCCCCAGGCGGGCAGAGGTGCGGATGAGGCTGGCCGTCTTGTCCTCTATGACTTTGTAGTACTCGGCGG
>JBPCTX010000226.1:0-5626 GCA_051011455.1 Acidimicrobiia bacterium
CTGCGAACGGTCTTGATCCCATCCACGGTCGATCCCGGCAACCCGAGGAGGGCGTGGCGCACCTCGATCAGGTACTCGGCCACTATCGAGGCCTCGGCCTCTACAAGTCGGTCGAGCACCGGCAGGACGCTCCCGGTTGTCGAGTTTTCAATCGGTAGTACCAACCGGTCGACGTCGGTGTCGGCCAGAGCCTTGAAGGCCGCCACAAACGATGGGAAGCCAACTCGCTCGGAGCCATCCAGTACCTGTCCGGCCACCAGATAGCTATAGGAACCGGGCTCGCCTTGGTAACCAATTCGCATGGGGGAACGTTAACCGGTACCCCACCGGCCGCCGGGAACCAGTTCCCGCAACGACGCTAACGTCCCCGGTGTGACGTACAACCCTCCCCCGTTGCTCACCCAGGACGACCTCTTCCTCTTCAACGAGGGAACCCACACCCGGCTCTACGAGCACCTCGGCGCTCAGATCCGCGCCGACGGGACCCACTTCGCGGTGTGGGCACCGGACGCCGTGGCGGTGTCCGTGATTGGAGATTTCAACGACTGGGATCCCGAGCGCGATCCCATGCTGCCTACCGACGCGGGTATCTGGAAGACGGAAGTGGCCGGGGCCCGCCCCGGCAACACCTACAAGTTCCTGATCTCCACCCGCGACGGCGGCCGGTTGGAGAAGTCCGACCCCTACGCGGTGACCGCCGAAGTTGCCCCCAAGAGCGCTTCGGTGGTGTGGGACCCCGCCTACGAGTGGGGGGACCAGGACTGGATGTCGACCAGGGCACGCCACAACGGCCACGAGGCACCGATGGCGATCTACGAGGTCCACATCGGGTCGTGGGCCAAGAAGTCCGAGACCGAGTCCTACTCCTATCGAGAGGTGGCCCCGCTGCTGGCCAAGTACGTGACGGATCTCGGCTACACCCACGTCGAGTTGATGCCGGTCACCGAGCACCCCTATTACCCCTCGTGGGGCTATCAGGTGACCGGCTACTTCGCTCCCACCAGCCGCTTCGGCACTCCGCAGGATTTCATGTTCCTGGTCGACACTTTGCACCAGCACGGGGTGGGGGTGATCCTTGACTGGGTTCCCTCTCACTTCGCCAACGATCAGCACGGACTCGGCTTGTTCGACGGTACCCACCTGTACGAGCACGCCGACCCTCGCAAGGGCTGGCATCCGGACTGGGACTCGAACATCTTCAACTACGGCCGCAACGAGGTGCGCAGCTTCCTGATCTCCTCCGCCCTCCACTGGCTGGACCGCTATCACGCCGACGGCCTGCGGGTGGACGGTGTGGCTTCCATGCTCTATCTGGATTACTCCCGACAGGAAGGGCAGTGGATCCCAAACGAGTTCGGCAGCAACGAGAATCTGGAAGCCATCGGTTTCATCAAGCAGCTCAACACCGCCTGCTACGCGGCTCACTCCGACATCGTGATGATCGCCGAGGAGTCGACCGCCTGGGGAGGAGTTTCCCGGCCGGTGGACGGTGGCGGACTCGGGTTCGGGTACAAGTGGGACATGGGCTGGATGCACGACACCCTTTCGTACTTCCGGGAAGATCCCGTCCACCGCCGCCACCACCAGGACACCCTCACCTTCCGGATGATCTATGCCTGGGACGAGAACTTCGTGCTGAGCCTGTCCCATGACGAGGTGGTCCACGGCAAAGCGTCTCTGATCAACAAGATGCCGGGCGACGAGTGGCAGCAGTTCGCCAACCTGCGCCTGCTCTACGGATACATGTATGGCCTCCCGGGCAAGAAGCTCCTTTTCATGGGCGGCGAACTGGGCCAGCGCGACGAGTGGGCGGTCGACCACGATCTGGATTGGTGGGTGCTCGATCATCCCAATCACGCCGGGGTCCAGCAGTGGACCAAGGCTCTCAATGATCTCTACCGGGAGACCCCCGCCCTGCACCAGCTCGACCATGAGCCGGACGGCTTCGAGTGGGTGGACGCCTCCGACGTCGGTGCCAGCGTCCTCAGCTTCGTTCGCAAGGATCGAGCCGGTAGCCCTCTCTTGTTCGTCGGCAACTTCACCCCGGTCCTGCGAGAGAACTACCGGATCGGGGTGCCGTTCGGAGGAGCCTGGGAGGTCGCCCTCAATAGTGACTGGCCCGGCTTCTGGGGCACCGGAACCGGCTCCCAGGCCACCGTCAAAGCCGACGAAATCCCCATGCACGGCCGCCCCTACAGCCTCGAGCTAGACCTGCCCAGCCTGGGTTGTCTGTTCTTGAAGCCGGCGTAAGCAAACTGCAAACGGCAAACTGCAAACAGCAAACGACAAACGACAAACGGGTAGCCGGAAAGCGAGCAGAGCGAGCGCCGTCCGCTGTCTGCCGTCTGCCGTCTGCTGTCCGCTGTCTGCTGTCTGCTGTCAGCTTTCTGCCGTGAACCGCTCCAACCACCCCAGCACTTCGCCATACCAGTGCAACGAGTTCTGGGGCTTGAGGATCCAGTGGCCCTCGTCGGGGTAGTAGACGAGGCGGGACTCGATGCCTTTGGCCTTCAAGATGCCGTACAACTCCAGTCCCTGGGTGATGACCACCCGGTAGTCCTTCTCGCCGTGGATGACCAGGGTGGGAGTGGAGAACCCGGACGCATGCTGAGTGGGGCTCCAGGTGTGGACCTTTTCGATCGACTCCCAGGCGTTGCCACCCATCGAGCGCTCCCGGCCCATCGTGATGTCAGAGGCGTACTGGCCGAGCAGGTTGGTGACCCCGGCGTGGACGACTGCTGCCGCGTACCGGTCGGTGTGTCCCATCAGCCAGGCGGTGAGATATCCACCGTACGAGCCGCCGGCGATCACCATCCGGTCCGGATCGACATAACCCTGCTCCAACAGGTAGTCGGTGGCCGCCTGAATATCCGCAGCCGGCTCATCCCCCCACGCCCCCGCAATGCGGGCGGCGAAGTCCTGGCCCCATGAAGTCGAGCCATGGAAATTGACCATCGCCACCACGTTGCCGGGAGCGGCAAAGGCCTGGGCACTCCAGCGCCAATGCCAGGCGTCTCCGAACAGGCCGTGCGGCCCGCCATGGATGGCGTGAAGGAGCGGCCACTGCCGTGACTCGTCAAAACCAGGCGGCATCACCAGAAAGGCCTGAACCTGATCGCCGTTGGCGCCGGCGAACTCGATCTCCCGCACCTCCCCCAACTCGAGCTCACTCATCAGGTCGGCGTTGATAGATGTGACCGCCTCAACGTCCCCACCGTCAAGCGGCACCCTGTGAACCTCGGGGGGATAGCTCAGTGACTGGTTGAGGAAGTACACCCGGTCGTCGGCGGCAGGGCGGGGAGCCCCGGCGAACCCTCCGGCCGCCAGCAACTGCGGTTCGGCCACTTCCACCGGCATCGAATACAGATTGGTGCGGGCATTGTCTTCCGCCGCCAGCACGATGCGGCTGCCATCGGCTGAGAACTCCCATCCCTGGGCCGATCGATCCCACTCCTCAGTGAGGACGGTTTCCGATCCGGCCGCCCGGTCGAAAGCAACCAGGCGCATCCGGTCGGCGTAGAAATCCCATTCGCGCTGGATCCCGTAGAGCAGGTAGCGGCCGTCCGGGCTATAGCGAGGCCGGGACTGGTAGGCGGGCAGATCCGCAGTTAGCTGCTTCTCCCCGCCCCCATCGATTGGTGCGGTGAAGATGGCAGTCTGAAGCCGATCGTGGGGCGGGGGGCTGATCTCGGCCACGAACGCCACCTCGCTCCCGTCTGGGGAGATGTCGAATCCACCGGCCGGATCCATGAAGTACATCCAGCGATCCGAGCCCGGAGTCAGGTCGCGCAGCTCTCGCGACGCGACGTCCAGATGGAACAGGTGGGGAACCTCGCCATGGGTCAGCCAGCGGGTCCAGAACCGGTAGATGCGGTCCTCGGTTGAGCGGGCCTTGACCTTGCTCTCGGTCAGCTCCTCGCGCCGGGTACCGGCTTCCTCCAGAGTGAGGGCGTCTCGATAGACCTCGGTCATGATGACCAGTCCCTCTCCGTCGGGCAGCCAGCGGGCGTCCTGGACTCCGAGCGGCGTGTCGGTAACGCAGCGGGCTTCTCCGCCTGTGAGTGGGAGCAGGTAGAGCTGGGGGCGGGCGTCCTCGTCGTCGACCGGTTTGCCGAGGAAGGCCAGGGTCTGTCCGTCTGGCGAGATGACCGGGTTGGTTGAATTCCGATCCTCCGAGGTGAGTGCCTGGCCGGTATCACCGTCGGGCGTCATCCGGTAGAGACGGGTAGTACCCCGGTTCTCCTCGATGTCGAAGGAGGTGACGGGCACGATCAGGAACGTGCCGTCCGGAGACGGCTGTGGGGCGCCGACCCGCAGCATGCGCCACAGGTCGTCCGGGGTGATGGGTCGTTTGGTTGTCATGGCATCGAGCGTAGCCATCCACCAAATGACCCTTGCGGCAGCTGCGGTCGGTCGCCGCGACCCGTAAACTGCCCCACCCAAGGCGTCGAGGGAGTGCATGGCCAAGGGTTTGGAAAGGAATCTCGGGCTCTACGCGGTCTTCACCATCAGCATCGGGGCAATGATCGGGAGCGGGATCTTCGTTCTCCCCGGCCTCGCCGCCAAGATCACCGGCCCCAGCGTCATGCTGGCGTTCCTGCTCGCCGGGCTGGTCGTACTGCCGGCCGCCCTCAGCAAGTCCGAAATGGCGACCGCCATGCCAGAAGCGGGCGGCACCTACCTCTACATCGATCGAGCCATGGGCCCCCTCATGGGCACCGTCGCTGGTTTCGGGGTGTGGTTCGCCCTGGTCTTCAAATCGGCGTTCGCCCTCGCCGGCCTGGGCGGATACCTGGCGTTGCTGACCGATATCGATGTGAAGGCCGTCGGACTGGGCATCGGCCTTGTCCTGATCGCCCTCAACCTGTTCGGCGCCAAGGTCACCGGCACCGCCCAGGCGCTGCTGGTGACCTGCGTTCTGGGTGTTATCGCCTATTTCGTGATGCGGGGCTCCATCCAAGTGGAGAGCGGCAACTTCGAGCCCTTCATGACGTCAGGAATCAGCGGACTGCTGACCGCAACGGCGGTCGTGTTCGTGTCCTATGCGGGAGTCACCAAGATCGCCAGCGTGGCCGAGGAGGTCAAGCGGCCCAGCCGCAACATCCCACTGGGCATCCTCGTTTCGATCGGCCTGATGATGCTTCTCTACCCCGCCATCGTTTACGTCATCGTCGGGGTGACTCCCATCGACCTGCTCTCGAGCAGCGATGTGCCCGTCGCCGACGCAGCTGCCCAATTCATGGGATCAGTCGGCGTGGATGTGATGGCGGTCACCGCCGCCCTGGCCTTGACCAGCATGGCGAACGCCGGCCTGCTCGCTTCTTCCCGGTATCCGTTCGCCATGAGCAGGAACTCACTGGCCCCTGCCTTCTTCCAGCGCATCGGCAGCCGAGGGACGCCGGTCACGTCAATCCTTCTCACAGGAGGGACTCTGCTGGCGCTGGTGGCCTTCGTGCCCTTGTTGGAGCTTGCCAAACTGGCCAGCGCCTTTCAATTGATCGTCTTCTCGTTCATCAACGTGGCGGTTATCGCATTCCGAGAGAGCCACCTGGATTGGTATCAACCCGATTTCAAGTCGCCCTTCTATCCCTGGGTGCAGATCTTCGGCATCGTGGCAGCCGGCATC
>JBPCTX010000227.1:0-2696 GCA_051011455.1 Acidimicrobiia bacterium
CATTGGGTCCATCGCGGGACTGGACTAGGCGACCACCCTCCGATCCCACGAATCCTCCGCTATCTCCGCACCATCTCCGACTAGCCGGTTAGCGAGCGGTGAGAGTCGCCTGGCACCCTGCTCCCCATGGCGCAGGAAGTGGAATTCAGTGGAAATCGGCCGCCCGCGCTGGATAAGGTGGTCTCGATCGTGGATCTCCACATGTTGGGACCCATCGAGGTACTCGACGTCGCCGGCGAGGCCCTCAAATTACCCGGGGTGCGCCCCCGTGGGCTGCTCGCGCTCCTGGCCCTGCGGGCCCCGGCCGTGGTTTCCACCGATGAGATCGTCGATGCCCTCTGGGGGGATGAGGATGTCTCCGGACCCGAAGCCGCTCTCCACATGGCCGTCAACCGCCTCCGCAAGGCACTGGGCGAGGAGGTGGTGGCCACCGAACCGGGCGGCTACCGCCTGGACATCCCCTCAGCCAACTCCGACCTAACCCGGTTCCGGACTCACGTCCGGCGCGGAAAGCAGCTCCAGACGCTCGGCCACCCCGCTCAAGCATGCGAGAGCTACCGGCAGGGTCTGGCCCAGTGGCACGGACCCGCCCTGACTGATCTGCGTCAATTCGAGTTCGCCGAGCAGGCTTCCCGAGAGCTCGAGGAGGAACGTCTCAGCGCCGTCGAATCCCTCATGGAGTCCATGCTGGCCGCCGGGTCTCACGACCAGGTGGTCGGCGAACTGCACGGCCTGGTGGAGTCCTTCCCATACCGGGAAAGGCTGTGGCAGCTGCTGATGCTGGCGCTCTATCGATCCGGCCGCCAGGCCGAGGCACTGTCGGTCTACAAGGATCTGCGAACGCTCCTGGGACATGAGCTGGGCATAGAGCCATGGCCGGAGGTAGTCGACCTGGAAGAGCGGATCCTGCTCCACGACCCCGCCCTTACCGACTACGAAACGGCTCCGGAGCCGTTGACCGACGACATCGAGTACCTCAACTTCGGCCCCGGCGATGTGATCGTCGAACAAGGAGCCCAGGCAGAGTCGATCTACTGGATCGAGGAAGGCCGGGTTGAGGTGATGAAGGCCGACACCTCCGGCGAACTGGTCAAAGTGGCCGAGTTAGAGCCGGGCCAGTATTTCGGCGAGCTGGCCTCCATCCTCGGCACCCTCCGCAGCGCCACCGTGCGGGCGCTGCTGCCGACCACGGTCTCCGTCTACGACTTGAACACGTTCCGGTTTCGGGTGGGGGTGGAGGACGACACCCCGCCCTCGACCGGCGACCCCTCCGACGAGGTGAGGGACCTCATCCGGCGCGGCCACTACCTGCAGGCCTATGACCTGGCAGCCGGCCACATCGAACGAGGGAACGCCGCTCCCGACATCCGCTACCTGGCAGTGCTGGCGTTGGCCCGTTCAGGAGCGACCGCTCAGGCGCGGAGACGATACGAGCAGTACGGGCTTGGCTCGCTGGTGCCCGACACACTGAGCTCACAACTCGCCGGCGATCTGCCAGTCCTGGCCGCTCGGCTCGACAAGGACGAGGCCCTGGCCCGGGGAGAAGAAGGGGCCGCCTGGGCCGAGCGATCTGCTCGCGGCTACGAAGCCGCCTTTGAACTGAGCGGCTCTGCCTACCACGCCGTGAACGCCGCCACCATGTGGCTGTTGTCGGGCAACGAGGAGCGAGCTTCCGAGATTGCCAATCGTGCTCTGGAGTCAGGCGGACTGCAGGCCAACGACTACTGGGACGCCTCCACCGAGGCGGAAGCTGCTCTCGTCCTCGGAGACCTCCCCCGGGCGTCGGAAGCACTGGAACGGGCCGGACAGGTGAGTCAGGATCTGGTCGCCCAGCGAGCCACCACCCTCAAGCAGCTGAAGCTGGTGTGCCGTGTCAAGGGAATCGATGAGGCGATCCTCGATCCGATCAGGACGGCAACGGTGGTCCACTACTGCGGACACCGCATCCTTCCGGCGGGAGAACAGGGCCGATTCCCGGCCGACGAGGAGTCGCGGGTCCGAGCCGAGTTCGACCGAATCTTCGACGATCTGGGGGTGGGAGCCGGATTCGGTTCGTTGGCGGCAGGAGCCGACATCCTGGCGGCCGAAGCCCTGCTCGACCGGGGTGCCGAGCTCAACGTTGTCCTTCCCTTCCCGCAGGACGAGTTCATCCGGGTGTCGGTCGTTTCGGCCGGGGAACACTGGGTGGAACGCTTCGAGCGCTGCCTGGCAGGAGCGGCCAGTGTCGAATTGGCCACCACCGGCGAGTACCTGGACGACCCGGTGCTATTCGATTTCTGTGCCCGCATCGCCATGGGAGATGCCTTGCTCCGAGCTCGCAACCTGGAGGCCGACGCCCATCAGGTGGCAGTTTGGGATCGAGTCGCTTCCAGTGGCACCGCCGGCACAGCCATCGACGTGGCCAGCTGGGCCAACACCGGCGCCCCCGCCACCGTCATAGAAGTGCCGGCCGGGGATGTCGATCCTGGAGCCGGCTCGGCCCAGCCCACCAATCGTCGCCAGGTTCGGGGAGTGGTGTTTGCCGATTTCGCCGGCTTCTCCAAGTTGAGCGACGCTCAACTGGTGGTGTTCCAGGAAGTCGTGATGAACACCGTCGCCGAGCACATCGACCCCTACCGCGAGAGCCTCCTCTCCGGCAGGACGTGGGGCGACGGCATCAACCTGGTGTTCGAAGATGTGGTCACCGCCGCCGAATG
>JBPCTX010000228.1:0-2529 GCA_051011455.1 Acidimicrobiia bacterium
AGGATCTCAGGCATGGCGTCGCTGGGAAACTCCACGTCGACGACCGGGCCGGCCACCTTGACGATCCGCCCCATTGGAAGTGCGGTGGTTGTGGTCACTTTGCTCTCCGTCCTTTACGTCTTCTCTGGTTAGCCGGCGGACAGCGCTTCTGCGCCGCCGACAATTTCGGATATTTCGGTTGTGATCTCAGCCTGGCGTGCCTGGTTGGCCTCGCGGGTCAAAATGCGGACGAGTTCTTCGGCGTTTTCGGTCGCGGCCTTCATCGCCCGCCGCCGGGCGGCGTGCTCCGAGGCGGATGCCTCCAGCAACATCCCGAATACGGTCCCTTCGAGATAGCGGGGTAGCAATCGGGCCAAGATCGACTCTGCCGAGGGCTCGAAGGCGTAGGCAACGGCCGCCTCATCTTCCTCGACCACTTCCGGCGGCTCGATCGGTAGCACCGGCCAGGCGACCGGTTGCTGGGTCAGGGCCGAGATGTATCGGGTTGTAAAGACCTCGACAGAATCGACCGACTCGCTCTCGTATGCCTCCAGCAAAGCATTGCCGATCATCCGGGCGTCTCCGTATCCCGGAGTGTCGGTCACACCGAGCCACGCCTGATCGATCTCGAAATTCCGATAAGAGAAGTAGGCCCGGGCCTTCTCTCCCACCGTATAGAGACGGAGGCGCTTACCTTCGTTCTGGATGTCGTGAATTCGATGCTCCGCCATCCGGATGACATTGCTGTTGTAGCCACCGGCCAGACCCCGATCTGAGCTCAAGACGACGACGCCGGCCGTCGCCACTTCCCGCCGTTCCAGCAGCGGATGGCTGGTGCCTCCGCCCCCAGCGCCGAGATTGCGGATAACCTCGTTCATCTTGTCGGTGTACGGCTGGGATTGAGCGACCCTCACCCGAGCCTTGGCAATCCGGGACGTTGCGATCAGCTCCATGGCGCGGGTGATCTTCATCGTCGACTGGACGGACTTGATCCGCCTGCGGATTAGCCTTACTTCAGCGGAAGCCATGGGTCTTGCTAGCCCTCTCTTGAGGCCTTGAACTCGTCGATGGCTGCTACGAGACCATCCGACGGCAGTTCGCCGGTGTCTCGAATCTCGTTGAGTAGCCCCGAGTAGCGAGCCCTGACAAACTCCAACAGACCAACCTCGAACTCGTGAATCTCGTCCGCCGGAACGTCGTCCATGTGCCCTTCGGTCACAGCAAATATGGAAACGACCTGCTCCTGTACCGGATAAGGGGCGAACTGGCCCTGCTTGAGAACCTCGACAACACGTCGCCCCCGGTCGAGCTGCGCCAACGACGCCGCATCCAGCTCCGACCCGAACTCGGCGAACGCCTCCAGCTCCCGGAACTGCGCCAGATTTAGACGCAACGGGCCGGCAACCTTCTTCATCGCCTTGACTTGGGCCGCACCACCCACTCGAGATACCGAAATACCGGCATTGATGGCCGGACGGATACCCGAGTAGAACAGGTCCGACTCGAGGAAGATCTGCCCATCGGTGATCGAAATCACGTTGGTCGGGATATACGCCGAAACGTCGTTGGCCTTGGTCTCGATAACCGGCAGGCCTGTCAGCGATCCTCCGCCCAATTCGGCGCTGAGCTTGGCGCAACGCTCCAGGAGACGGCTATGGAGATAGAAGACGTCGCCGGGGTACGCCTCACGACCCGGCGGGCGACGCAGCAGTAGCGAGATCTCACGATAGGCCACCGCCTGCTTCGACAAGTCGTCGAAGATGACAAGGGCGTGCTCCCCGTTGTACATCCAATACTGGCCGATCGCCGACCCGGCGTACGGTGCATACATCTGAAGGGCCGCAGCGACAGAAGCGGGAGCAGCGACGATCACGGTGTAGTCCATGGCGCCGGCCTGCTCGAGCGAATCAGCGACCTCTGCCACGGTCGATGCTTTTTGCCCGATGGCGACGTAGATGCACTTAACGTCCAGACCCTTTTGGTTGAGGATCGTGTCGATGAGGATGGCCGTCTTGCCCGTCTGCCGGTCACCGATGAGCAGCTGCCGCTGCCCGCGACCGATGGGAGTCATCGCATCGATGGCCTTGATGCCGGTTTGGAGCGGCTCGGATACTGGTTGCCGCTCGACAACTGAGGGGGCCTGGGTTTCGAGCAATCGAGTCTCCGAGTACTCGATGGGGCCCTTGCCGTCGACCGGATTGCCGAGCGGGTCGATTACCCGACCGAGTAGCCCGTCCCCGACGGGGACCGACAGCACTCGACCCGTGGAGCGCACCTCGGCGCCTTCCTCGATCTTTGAAGCGTCACCCATGATGACGGTACCGATCGAGTCCTCGTCCAGGTTGAGGGCCACACCGGTGAGGCCCCCCGGGAATTCCAACAACTCTGATGTCATGACGTTCGGAAGACCCACCACGCGGGCGACGCCGTCACCGACCGACGCTACGTAGCCGACGGTTTCAGCCTCGACGGATGGTGACCAATCCGCCAGATTGCGCCGGAGCGCACCAGTGATGTCTTCGGGAGTCAGGGTTAGATCAGCCATTCGCT
>JBPCTX010000229.1:0-5599 GCA_051011455.1 Acidimicrobiia bacterium
GGTCGGGGCGGCATCACTCTGGCCACGGTCAAGATCAGCGTTCTCGATCCCAATCTGCCGCCGATCCTCGCACTTGACTTCCTGACTGTGACTGAAGACGGCAGTGGAGTGGTAGTTCCGCTGGCGAACGACACGGATCCGAACGGACATTCGCTCGCACTGGTCGATTTCGCTCAGCCTGAATCGGGAGTGCTGACTGCGGGGTCGGAAGGGGCCCTCCTCTTCCAGCCGGCAGTCGATTTCCACGGAGACCTGGACGTTGAGTACACGGTCACCGACGGTCATGGCGGACTGGCCACCGGCCTCATCAAGATCACGGTTACTCCGGTGAACGACTCTCCGGTTGGCCTACGCGACTCGGCGTCTCTGGATGACTATCTGGCGATCACGCTGAACGTCCTCGCCAACGATGGCGACATCGACGGGGACCCGCTCCGGGTGAGCGATATCCTCGGCTCCCCGGTCGGAGAAGTCAGTGTCAACGCTGATGGGACGGTCGCCTACCGTCCGGCCGCCGGTTTCATCGGAGTAGACACCTTTGAGTATGTGCTGTCGGACGGTTCCGGTGGCACCGACACAGTTTCGGTATCGGTAACAATTGTCGAGCAGGTGTTAGCAGCCGCCATCGCCCGCGGCGAAGAGATCGGGAGCCCAACCCTCGGCTTCCAGGCCCCCGAGCCAGACGTGATTGAGGGTCCGGTTGTCAACTTCACTGTCACGCAGGGAGTCAGTCTGATGGCGGACGCTTTCTTCCAGAGCCTTGGTGCGCTTCAATTGCCCATTTTGTTTCTAGGCCTGGCGTTGGGCACCGTTGTGGTGGTCGGTGGCTTCACCGAGTTACCGCTGCTGATCGCCAACCGGCGCAGACGGTTCTACTCAGTGGTGATGCTGGATCGCGAGCATCGGCTGGCAGTCCATCAGGAGCCGGCCTCCGACGCCTTCGCGATCTACTACTACGAACCTACCGCCGCTGGATTCCGCTCACTTGACCGGCCACGGACAGAAGATGGCCGCACCTGGATTCCGGTGGAATCCCCCAACGGTTCGGGCTGGGTCGAGCGCCGTTTCCTGACGGAGACAGTTGATCTGGAGTTCTTCCTGCAGGATGACCGCCCGGTGGCGACGCTGCGCCGGTTGGCTGCTGACCTCGGCCACAAGGACGTGTCCGGGTTGTTCGGTGATCGCGGACTGGCTGTTGCGCTCACCAACGAGCCGGAGTTCCTCGACGTCGAGATGTTGAAACAGGCGATTAAGGATCCGGCCGGCTCGTCGAAGAGCGTTCAACTGTGGGAGACGGTGCTCAATCCATTGGGGGCCGCCCTCAGTGCCACCGCCGATCTCGACTCTCGAAGTAGTCACTCCGGGACCGCCCTCATCCCTGTCGAGCTCTGGAACCTCCAGTATCTGGCCATCAAGGCCGAAGGTCATCCGCCCTGGCTCGTCTACTTCGAGTACCAAAACGGCAAGCCTTTGATAGTCGGCATCGGATTGGACGTCTAGGGACCGATGATGAGGCAATGGACTGCGGCCGCCTCCACCGACCGGCTAGCCAACTAGCCATTCCAGTTCCTGGGCACAGAGCTACAGGAATTACTGAGGCCGGCGGGTTTCCTGCCGATATTTGTAGGCAGCGAACCGAGGATTATCCCTGCCGTCATTAGGTGACCGAACGAGGTCGACACTCCAGAACCCGATCCGGGCGGGAACGGCTGCCGCCGTGGCCGCCGTCGCGCTCATCCTTTCAGTCGCGGCTCTCGTGTTTACGAACGCGTCCACCTCAGAGGACCTTATCGACGAGGCCGGAGTGCTTCAGACCACCGAAGCAGCACTCGGTGCCAACGACCTGGCCCTCAAAGCTATGGCTCAAGCTGTGCTGCTGGCCGAGGATCAGATGCTGGGCGTCGCCGACGTGGCGACGATGGATGCAGCCGTGGCGGAGGCCGCGCGCACAGTTGCAGAGTTGGAAGGTGCCGCAGCGGCCGTCCAGGTTCGCATCAGTGAGGCCGGCTCAGTGCAGGTGGCGACTCAAGCGGTGGTCGACTCCGCCAACGAGATCCTGGCGTTGATCAAGGGAGATCGCATCATTGAGGCCGGCCCGCTACTCGCTGGACACGGCAGAACTCAATTCGAGACTCTGCGTGACACGTTGAGCGTCATACGCGACCAATCGTCCGCCAACCTGGCCGACGCGGATGCGGTGACGGGCGTTCTGGCCAGCCTGGCCCGATATGTGCTTGCGTTCCTGATCCCGGCAGCTGCGATTCTCGCCTACCGGGTCATGGCCCGGCGCCAGCTGCGATTCGCCGAGGTCGAACTGGATGCGCGCCTCGACGCCGAAGAGGAAGTCGTGAGGGCCAAGGACGAGTTCATCGCCAACATCTCTCACGAGTTGCGGACACCGCTTACGAGCATTTTCGGGTTCTCCGAGCTTCTGCTCGAGCAGGGAGTCGTCGATCCCGACCAGGCCGGCGAACTCATAGCGCTGATCAACACCGAGTCCGGCGAGTTGACCCGCCTGGTTGAAGACTTCCTCCCTTCCCCCTCTCCCCAAGCCGACTCCCTTACTTTCCAGTTGGAATCTGTGTCGATACCCGATGAGTTGGAAGCTGTGGTTCTCCAGCTCAACCGGGCGGGAACAGTTGCCACCACAAGGTGCGTGGATGTTCCGGTTCTGGCTGATCCACTTCGAGTGCGGCAAATGCTCCGCAACCTGATGTCCAATGCTCAACGTCACGGTGGTGAGGACATTCGGGTATCGGGTCGGGTCCTGGGCGGGTCCTACTTGGTCGTGATCGAGGACGATGGGCCCGGTGTGCCTTCCGAGATGGAGCAGCGTCTGTTCAGCCGTTTCGTTCACCAGGGCGAGGATCCTCTCACCAAGGGCTCAATCGGTCTTGGCCTGGCAGTCGTCAAGATCATCGTCGAGGGGATGAACGGGACTGTCCGCTATGAGCGGGCCGATGGCTGGACCAGGTTTATTGTGAGGCTCCCGCTTGCCGTCTCAGTTGACGGCTCCATTGAGGGTCATCCGGAGGAACTCTCCGACGAGGTCGCATGAGAGCGGCCGCGCCGGCTTCCGCGAGTATCCGTCGGTTGGGTTCCGCCCTTCTTGCGCTCTTCGTAGCCGTCACTGCCCTGGCTGCTCCGATCGGTCCGGCCGGAGCTGCTCCGCTCGCTACGTACGCCGACGACTTCTCCTCGCTCGGGTTCTCGGGCTCAACGGGTTCCGTGCTCTGGTCTACTCCGTGGGCAGAGACCGGCGAAGCAGACGGCCCGGGCCTCGGTTCCATCCAGGTTCGCAACGAGCCACACTGCGTCACCGATCCATGCCTGACGCTGGGCCGCAGCGCCGGCCCGGATGCGGCTGTCGTGCGTGGGCTGGACCTCGCCGGGGCCGCCTCCGTCGTCCTTTCCTTCGACTACAAGCGCCACACTCACCCCCCGGGGTCTGGAACCGCTGCTCTCCACGTCACCAACAACGGAGGTGCCGACTGGTACTTTCTCGATGCTTGGCCTCTTGACGCGACCGATTCGGGCCCAGTCTCAGCGTCTTACGACATCTCGGCGTACGCTGGCGCCAGCACGCAGATCCGGTTTTCAATCGCGGCTAGTTCAGACGACAGCCATCTGAACATCGACAACCTGGTCGTTACCTTCTCTCCCTGGGCGGAGCAGTCGGCCCCCGTAGAGGATTGGAACGACGTTGATTTCGTCGACAATGAGATCGGTTTCGTCGTGGGGACGGGTGGAGCGGCAGCCAGGACCACCGATGGGGGCGAGTCCTGGTCTGCGATGACGACCGGCACTTCCCGAAACCTCCACTCAGTGTCTTTCGTTGACTCCCTCGTCGGGTTCGCGGTTGGTGCCAATGACTCGATCATCAAATCAGTGAATGGGGGCAGCGATTGGACCTCTCTCGACTCGCCCTCGAACAAGACGCTGCGCGGAGTCGATTTCCTTGACGCCTCCATCGGCTACGCCGTGGGAGACGGTGACACCATTCTCAAGACGATCGACGGTGGCGCTATTTGGACCGCACAGGATTCACCGGAAAGCAAGGCGTTGTACTCGGTCGATTTCCTCGATGCCGACATCGGATACGCGGTCGGTGGTCTTGGAGTGGTGATAAAGACAATCGACGGCGGTGCCAACTGGGTCGTTCAGCCGACTCCGGTCACATACAACTTGAGGGGAGTCTTCTTCATCGACTCACTACAGGGTTGGGCGGTCGGTGACTCCGGCTCTGTACTGGCCACGAGCGATGGAGGCGCCAATTGGGTTGCTCAGGCAACTGCGACCGGACGGAATCTCTACGCCGTTCACTTCTCGAACGGGAACCAGGGAACCGCCGTGGGCAACTCGGGGACCATCCTCAGAACTAGCGACGGCGGCGCCAACTGGATCGAGGATCCGGTTGCGACCGGCGTCAACCTTCGTTCCGTTGACTTCCCTGTCTCTGCCTCGGTGGGATGGGCGGTTGGAGAAGGGGGAGTCATTCTCAACACGGGGCTCTTGGCTCCGATTCCTGTGCCCAGCATGGTGGTGAGTGAGTTCAGCACTCGCAATGAGGACTTCATCGAGCTCTACAACGCTGGGTTGGGGTCGGTCGACATCAATGGGTTCCAGGTGCAGCTCGATGGTCACAGCGACGTGACGATCGACCAGGGAGGGCTGCCAATCATCGTTCCCCCTGGCGGCCACTATCTCCTGGTTGAGTCGGGCACCGGTATCGCAGCACTCGCAGACCAGCTACTCCCTCCCAGTGGGATCAACTCATCCATCGGTATTCGAGTTGTGGACTCGCACAACAACCTCTTGGACGAGGTCGGTACCGAGTTCACAACTTGGTATGAAGGGACGCCGTTGCCGTCCCAGCCGGCTGGACCAATCCAGAGTTATGAGCGCCGTGGTTCCGGAACGATGGGCAACTGTGTCGACACCCACAACAACCTGGCCGACTTTGTCCACAACTACGGCTTCAACGACCCGCAGAACCTCGCCTCCCCTGCTACGCCTTGCGGTACAGCTTCGACGGGTAGCCATGTGGTGATCTCCGAGTTCCGACCCAGCGGCCCGGCTGGGGACGATGACGAGTTCATCGAGATCTTCAACCCCACGGCCGGCATCGTCGACATCAGCGACTGGGTTCTCCATGTCACCGAGCCGGGGTTGTTTCGGGACTACCACGTGGTCCCGGGCGGAACCACCCTTGACCCGGGAGAGCACTATCTGCTCTCAGACGGGGCTGGTCCCGTGCCGAACGACGCTCAACCTTTCGACATCGCCACCAACTATCCGGACCTCTGGGCCGATGTGGTGCTCAAGGACAACGTTGGCACTGTCGTCGATGTCCTCGGCTACGGCGACACTGTCAATGGGCAGCTGTTCGAGGGGACCGCCATGCCGGCCTACCCGTCGGGCACCGACGATCGCAGCTACGAGCGTCGCCATGGCGGATACACCGACACCGACGTCAACATCCAGGACTTCGTTTACAGCTTCGTGGCCAGCCCGCAGCGATCCGATCCCGGCCCCAACCAACCGCCGGTCTTCAACCAGGATCTGCTGGATAGATCCGACGCGGAGGGAACGCTGATTG
>JBPCTX010000230.1:0-2769 GCA_051011455.1 Acidimicrobiia bacterium
GCGACGGGTTTGGGACGGCTCGATCTGGAGCGGCGAGTCCTCCCTCCTCAAGCCGAGCGGTGCGAGCGGTGTGGTGCGATGGACGACGCTGGCCGCCAATCCACTCAACGATCAGATCGTGGCCGGGTTACTCACCTACGACGGCGACATCTGGATGGTGGCCTGGACCGGAAGCGGGTGGGTGCAACAGGGAGTAGCCACGACCACGGCGTCCGGGACTACCGAGCCGGCAATGGCCCTCGCCTGGGAGGGAACCTCGGGGCAGGTACTGATGACCTACGGAGAGAGCGCGCAGTCGGCACTGCGATATCGCACTTTCAGCTTCGGGACCGGCTGGTCGGGAGAGAACGTCGGCCCAAACCTGGGTGACACCCCCAACTCTCACATGCTGTATCCCGAGCCGGAGACCGACGGAATCATGCTGGGAGTCAACGACGACTCAAGCGATCTTCACTATCTGTACTGGAACGGCGGGGGGTGGGGTGCCGACAATGAGCTGGAGACCAGCACCGGTGACACCAAGAACCAGCCGTTCCTGTTCCTATGGCAAGGCGTGACGGGGAGTCCCCCTAACGTGCCACCGGTGGCGGTCGGGGGTGGCGGCTACATCATGGCGGAAGGCGAGGATCTGGTCTTGGACGGGTCGGGGTCTTCCGACCCCGACGGCGACACCCTGACCTACAGCTGGGATCTAGACAACGACGGTTTCTACGACGACGCCAGTGGCATGAATACCACCGTCGCGTGGGCGACGCTGGTTGGCCTCGGGTTCGACGATGACGACCCCAGCTCGCTGCCGATCGGTCTTCACGTGGACGATGGAAGGGGTGGCGTAGACACCGATGAAGTCAAATGGATGATCCGTAACGCCCCACCGACGATCCTTGCCTCTGGCACGGGTTCCGCCGCAGCAGGAGTGCCGTACGGGATCAACCTCTCGTATTCCGATCCCGGCGACGATGCGCCTACTCAGTGGACGATTGACTGGGGCGACGGCACCAGCAACGTCTACCCGGGCGCTACAACCGTCGCCAGCCACACCTACGCGACGGCTGGCCTGACCCACGGAATCACCGCCACCGTGATTGACGACGACGGCACTTGGACTAACGCCGATCTTGTTGTTCCGAGCCTCAATGCCGGGTCCACCCACATCGGACGCTACGACAGCCCGTCCGGATCCTCCATCGTCGACCTTGGACCCGGAAGCCCGGTCGATCGAGCTCATGGCGTGGCAGTGGGCCCGGATGGCCTGCTGTACGTATCGAGCTACTGGAACGGCCTGATTCTCCGTTTCGATCCCGAAACCAATCTGTATGTCGACACTTTCGTAGCCGGTGGTGATCCCCTCGTCGGACCGTCTGGCCTGGTGTTTGACGATTCCGGCATCCTCTATGTATCCGACTATGACATGAATCGGGTCCGTCACTACGACACATCCGGCACCAATCTCGGAACCTTCGCGGTAGGTGGCGGGCTGAGCGGACCCGCTGACCTGGTCTTCGGGCCGGATGGGCATCTGTACGTGTCTGGGTTCACCTCCAACGATGTCAACAAGTACAACGGGAGTACCGGCGCTCACATGGCCACGGTTGTCACTCCGGGGTTTGGCGGCCTGACCATCGCCGACTCTCTTGCCTTTGGACCCGATGGACATCTCTACGTCTCCTCCATGGGAACGGACCAGGTCAAGGAATACGACATCTCGCTCGGCACCTACCTGGGCAACTTCGCCAGCGGCGACGGCTTGGACGGGCCTGCGGGCGTTGACTTCGGGCCGGACGGAAAGCTCTATGTCTCGAGTGAGCTCACGGATTCCGTGAAAGTCTTCGATGGCACCTCCGGCACCTACCTGGGTGACTTCGTGGCGCCAAACCTCGGAGGTCTCGAGAGGCCGGCTTACGGCGCCTTCGTGCCTGATCACTGGGTCACTGTGACTCCTCCTCCGAATACAGATCCCATCGCAAATGACGATGCCGCCGGCGCCCCCGAGGACGGTGTGGTGGTCATCAATGTCAAGGTCAACGACACCGACGCCGAGGATGGCATCCCGGCCGGCCCAGCCGCCGTCGTCACCCAGCCTCTGCACGGCGTTGCCGTAGCCAACTCGGGCGGGATGGGGACCGTCACATACACCCCCGACCCCGACTACTTTGGTCCCGACTCATTCACTTACACCATCGACGACTCAGTGGGGGCAACCTCCAATGTCGCCACGGTGACGATCACTGTGACCGGCTCGGACGATCCGCCCACTGGCAACGATGACGGCCCGTATTCGGTGCTCGAAGACGGGACCCTGACCGTCGGAGCCCAGGGCCAACAGTTCTCGCTGACCTGGGGGAGCAACGGCTCGGGCGATGGAGAGTTCCTGGCTCAACGGGGTATCGCAGTCGCCGCCGACGGCAGCGTCTATGTGGTCGACACCGGTCACGATCGGGTGCAGAAGTTCGATGCCGATGGGAACTACCTGCTGCAGTGGGGCTCTTCGGGCACCGGCAACAGCCAGTTCGATACCCCGATGGGCGTTGCCATCGCGTCGGACGGCACGGTCTACATCTCGGACGTGTTCAACGATCGGATCCAGTTCTTCGACCCGTCCGGGACCTACCTCGGCCAGTTCGGTTCGACCGGAACCGGCAACGGCCAAATGGACTCACCGCGCGGCATCGACTTCGGACCTGATGGCAACCTGTACGTGGCGGACACGTACAACCACCGCGTCCAGGTCTTTGAGCCAGACGGCACCTATATGCGACAGTGGGGCAG
>JBPCTX010000231.1:0-2869 GCA_051011455.1 Acidimicrobiia bacterium
GGCTACTACCGGTCGGGTGTCAACTTCGAGGGCCCGACTCCGCGGCCGCTCGAGCGGGCCCGCATCTCGGTGAGCCCGGACGACGGTCAGATCGTTATCGACAGGAGTGCGAAGTACCAATGGGAACTCGGGCAGTGGGAAGACCCGAATTCCTTCATCTCGGCCGTGTAGGCCGATAGGGGTCCAGGGGAGAGCTGATGCTGAAGAAGCTGCAGAAGGGGATCGTCAAGTCCCAGATCTGGAAATCGATATTCCGGGTCGGCATCCCCACGGACAATCGCAAACGGGCCCTGGCGATGCTGGGCAACGTGGTGCTGCATCTTCACCCGATCAAGGTGAAGAAGTCGGGCATCCGGATGAGCTACACCTGGTGCATGGGTGGCACGGCCTTCTTTTTGTTTCTGGTCGAGACCATCACCGGCTTGCTGCTGATGTTCTACTACCGTCCAACGGTCGATCTCGCCTATGTCGACATGGTCGATTTACGCGAGGTGGCGGCCTTCGGTGTGATGCGCGAACTCCATCGGTGGGGTGCGCACGCGATGGTGATCGCGGTCTGGCTGCATATGTTCCGTGTCTTCATGACCGGCTCCTACAAGCCGCCCCGCGAGTTCAACTGGAACATCGGTGTGATCCTGCTGGTTCTCACCCTGCTCCTTTCCTTCACCGGCTACCTTCTGCCCTGGGATCAGTTAGCGATCTGGGCGATCACGGTCGGGTCGAACATGGCTCGAGCGACTCCAATGCTTGGTTCTGAAGGCCCAGGTGCGGCGATGCTGCAGATCGGAGGCACCAATCTGGTGCATGTAGGGAGCGATGCGAGATTCGCATTAATCGGCGGCCGGGTCTTGGGCGCCGGCGCTCTGATCCGTTTCTACGTTCTCCATTGTGTGGGAATTCCGTTGGCCGCTGCCTGGCTGATGGCGGTTCACTTCTGGCGCGTCCGTAAGGACGGCGGCATTTCGGGGCCAATGTAGTTATGGAAACGTTCAGGAACTTCATCAACGTCCTTTCGCTGCCGCAGTGGTCTTTCACGCTGTCATTGATCGCCTTCGTGGCGGCCATGAAGACGCGTTTCCTGTGGACGAAGAAGGGCGGCCTGACGATGCTGGTGGTCGGCACGCTGAGTTACGTCGGTGCCATGCTCGACCCCAACTTCCGTTCGGTGGTCGCCAAGCCCGACAACGTCCCGATCACGATGATGATCTTTCTGGGCGGCTTCTTCGTCTGGCTTGCGATGTACAAGGCGCAGGCCAATGACGATCTGATCGCGCGCGGCGAGCCAACCTTTGAGAAGTCCGAGGCCGAAGACAAGATCTTCACCTGGCCCGACCTGGTCTTCTCCGAGTTCATCTGCATGGTCCTGCTGACGGTGGTGATGGTGGTCTGGTCGATCGCCCTGCCCGCGCCGCTCGAAGAGCCGGCCAACCCATCGGTGGCCCCCAACCCCTCCAAAGCGCCCTGGTACTTCCTCGGCTTGCAGGAGATGTTGGTCTACTTCGATCCCTGGATGGCCGGCGTGGTGCTGCCGAGTCTGATCATTCTGGGGTTGATGGCGATTCCCTACATCGACACCAACAAGAAGGGCAATGGCTACTACACCTACAAGGAGCGTGCGCCGGAGATCAACATCTTCTTCTTCGGCTTTCTGATCCTGTGGATGGAACTGATCGTCATCGGCACCTTTTTACGCGGGCCGAATTGGAATTTCTTCGGGCCATTTGAATTTTGGGACATCAACAAGATCGAGCCACTGGTCAACGTGGACCTCTCGGAGGTCTTCTGGATCCAGATGCTCGGTACCGGTCTGCCCGGTCACTGGCTGATTCGCGAGGCCCCGGGACTGATCCTTGTTTTGCTCTACTTTGTGGCGTTGCCGGTGGCCATGGCACGTAAGGGCTACTTCAAGCGCTACTACGACAAGATGGGGCCGGCTCGTTATTACGTCGGGGTTTCACTCTTCCTGACCATGATGATGATGCCGATCAAGATGTACGCCCGCTGGGTATTCAACCTGAAGTATTTCGTCCACATCCAAGAGTTCTTCTTCAATATTTAGCCTCCTGGTATGCCGACACCTCCAAAGAAAAGGCCGGATCGCCACTACGATTTCACGGCCACCAATAAGCTCTTCGCTATCAGTTCATTGGCCCTGCTCGCGACCACCGCATGGATGGTGATCGACGACTACAACAAGCCGTGGAAGCGGTATCAGTCGGAGTTCAGGGATCGCGAGCGTCAGGTGCTGTCGGCTCAGGCCGACACCGAGCGCCAAGCTCTCAACCAGGACGAAATCGCCCGCATCGAGGGAGAGATCGCCGCTCAGGAGCAGGGATTGGCCGAGCAGGCGAGCGAGATTTCGGCGCTCGAGGACGAGATCGGCGGTCTCGCCGACAAGGTCTACGTGGCCGACTCGACCTTCCGGATGACCAAGGCGCTGACCGACACCGCCAAGTACCAGCTCGACCTCGGGATTCAGCACGGGGGCGAAGCGCTGGAAGCAGAGCGGCGCGAGGCCTACCAGGCCCTTGCGGATCAGATGGTCGAGAACCAGAAGACGCTCGAGGGGTACCGTGGCGAGCTCGAAGCGAGCGAGGATCTTCTCGATGAGCGCCAGGCGGGCCGCGATGCGGCGGCCAAGCAGCTGGCGGACCTGCAGGCGAGTCTCAACTCCTTCGAGGAGCGCGCTGGCGCCCTGGGGAAGGGCCTTGACTACATGGTCCTGAACTTCCCTCTGATGGACTTCCTCGAGCCCACCATTAAGGTCGAGCAGGTGATGCTGTCGGGGCTCTATCACGACATCAACTTCACCAATATCGACCGCGTGGACCGCTGCGTGACCTGTCACGTGGCTTCGAACCGTGTCGGC
>JBPCTX010000232.1:0-2573 GCA_051011455.1 Acidimicrobiia bacterium
GCAACCGGATCGTCGATGTCATGCTCGACGACGGAACAGTGATCGTCTCGGGCGGAACAGTCGTGCCTGGTGATCCAGTCACCATCGCCACCATTGACTTCCTGGCCCGCGGTGGCGATCAGTACCCCTACCGGGGCGCTCCCTTCACCAGCCTGGGCGTGACCTACCAGCAGGCCACTGCCAACTTCATCGAGGACGGGTTGGCCGGCACCATCAGCGCCGCCGACTACCCCGAAGGCGGGGAAGGCCGCATAACTCTGCTGCCTGCGCCCACCGACTTCGGGCTGGTCATCCACCACAACAACGACGCCGAGAGCCAGTTGATCAATGCCGGCAGCGGCATCGAAGGCTTCGGTGGTGTCGCTCGCTTCAGCCGGTTGCTCAATGAGCGGCGTTGGATTGCCTCCGACGCCCGCTTCGGAGAGATCCTGCTGTCCTCGGGTGACAACTTCCTGGCCGGGCCGGAATTCAATGCCAGCCTCGAAAACGGGGTGCCGTTCTACGACACCATCGCCATGGACATGCTGGGCTACGACGCGATTGCCATCGGCAACCACGACTTCGATTTCGGCCCCGACGTTCTGGCCGACTTCATCGAGGGCTACAGCCTGACCATGCCGCCGTACGTGTCTGCCAACCTCGGGTTCGCCGATGAGCCGCGCCTGCAGGCGCTGGCCGACGCCGGGCGGATTGTGTCCAGCACGGTGATCAACGAGCGGGGGGTGGACATCGGCATCGTCGGTGCGACCACGCCTCAGATCAACTTCATTTCCAGCCCACGTGATGTCGACGTCATGAGCGACGTAGCCGGCATCGTGCAGGCCGAGGTGGACGCTCTGACCGCGTCCGGGGTCAAGATCATCATCTTGATCAGCCACCTGCAGGACATCGATGAGGACATCGCTCTGGCCGCCATGCTGTCAGATGTCGACGTCATGATCGCGGGAGGCGGCGACGAGTTGCTCGCCAACCCGGGTGATGTGCTCATCCCCGGTGACGAGGGCGATGTGTTCGGCCCCTATCCGATGGTGGCCACCGATGCCGATGGCGGCGATGTGCCGGTGGTAACCACCTCCGGCGAGTACAAGTACATGGGCGAGTTGTGGGTTGGATTTGACCCGGCCGGCGAAACCACACTGTGGGCCGGCCAGCCGCTCCGGGTTACCAACGGAGCCGACAATGATGTCTTCTACGCCGCAGTCGAGCCGGTGATCGATGCGGTCGCCGATCTGGACGCCACCGTGATCGGGACCAGCGAGGTCGCCCTCGACGGAACCCGTACCGGCGTGCGCGGCATGGAGACCAACCAGGGCAACCTGATTGCCGACGCCCTCAAGTGGGCGGCCACCGATCTGGCCGATTCGTTTGGAGTCAACGCTCCCGACATCGCCATCCAGAACGGCGGAGGCATCCGCAACAACACAGTGATCGCCGCCGGCGACATCACTCTGCTCGACACCTTTGACATGGTGCCCTTCCCCAACTTCGTGACCGTGCTCGAGGACATTCCTCGTGACCAGGCCAAGGAGATCCTGGAGAACGCCTACTCGCAGGTGCCGGGTGGCGGGCGGTTCGCCCAGATCTCGGGCCTGACCGTCAGGGTCGACATCGGCCAAACCGCTCAGGTCCTCAACGACGACGGCACCGTCGACGTGGCAGGCGAGCGGGTCCTGGAAGCGGCTCTCGATGACGGCACGATGCTGGTCGAGGACGGAGCGGTCGTGGCCGGTGATCCCATCACCATTGCCACCATCGACTTCCTGGCCCGGGGTGGGGACCAGTACCCCTTCCGGGGCGCTCCCTTCACCAGTGTGGGCGTCAGTTACCAGCAGGCACTGGCCGACTACATCGTCGACGAACTCGCCGGCGTCATCTCGTCTGCCGACTATCCGGAAGGTGGCGAAGGCCGCATAACGATCCTGGAAACCCTGCCGATTGAGGGGCCTTTCACGCCTATCTACGACATCCAGGGCAGCGGCGACGCCAGCCCGCTGGACGGTGAACTGGTGGAAACCTCCGGTTACGTGACCGGGGTGTTCCCCGGCCTGGGCGGATTCTTCCTCCAGGACGGTGACGGTGACGGTGACACCACCACCAGCGACGGCATCTTCGTGGCTGTCAACAACGGCGTGGTCGTAGGAGACCATGCCGAGGTGCGCGGCACGGTCGACGAGTTCTTCGGGGAGACCCGCGTCGTCGACGTCGACGCGGTTGAAGTGGAAGGAACCGGCGGCTCCGTCGCCGCCACGGCAGTTTCGCTGCCGCTGGCCGACGGCGTTGACCTCGAGCACTTCGAGGGCATGCTGATCACCTTCCCCAACAACCTGTACGTGAGTGACATGTTCAACCTGCACCGTTTCGGAGAGGCAATCCTCGCCGAGGGCGGGGTACTGGTTAACCCGACGGAGGTTGCTGCGCCGGGAGCGGCCGCCAACGGTTTGGCAGCCGCCAACTCGGCCCGCTCGATCGTCATCGACGATGGATCCGGGGCGCAGTTCCCCGACAACGTTCCTTACTTCGGTGACGACGCCACGCTGCGGCGTGGGGATGCCGACGCGGACATCACGGCCAAC
>JBPCTX010000233.1:0-5980 GCA_051011455.1 Acidimicrobiia bacterium
TTCGCCCGTCAACCCGACCTCTCCCCAGGCAGCAACCGGGCCGACCGGCTCATCCAGCAACGACGACATCAACGCCAGGGCCACAGGCAAGTCGGCAGCCGG
The DNA here is from genome assembly GCA_051011455.1 of Acidimicrobiia bacterium. Taxonomy (GTDB): domain Bacteria; phylum Actinomycetota; class Acidimicrobiia; order Spongiisociales; family SHLN01; genus SHLN01. The sequence continues at coordinate 103 of JBPCTX010000233.1, forward strand.
CTCCCGAATTCGGAGCCCGCCGGTCACGTTCACGTAGACATCCAACCCACCGAACGAAGCTCCAGCATGCCGGTCGAGGACCGCCAGCAACTGGTGGAGGCGGGCGATCTCGAGGCCCTTGACGCTCCGGCGCGGCTGGGGCGTAGAGCTTGGGGCCACCAGGGCCTGGATTTCGACCAGTACCGAGCGGCGGCCCTCCATGCCGGCGAATGCGACCGTGCCCGGGACCTCTCCTTTCCAGGCCCCCAATAGAGGCTCGCTGACCTGGCTCATCCCGGCGTCGGTCATCTGAAACAATCCGACCTGGTGGGTGGCGCCGAAGCGATTCTTCTGGCTGCGAAGTACCCGCAATCCGAGCTCTGCCTCTCCCTCCAGCGACAGCACCACATCCACCAGGTGTTCCAATTGCTTGGGTCCCGCCAGCGCCCCATCCTTGGTGACATGGCCGACCAGCACCACGGCGGTGCCGCTGTCCTTGGCGAACCGCACCAACCGTTGGGCCGATTCCCGCACCTGGTTGACCCCGCCCGGCGCCCCGGTCCCTCCGGCCACGCTCACCGTCTGAATCGAGTCAACGACCAACGCATCGACCGCGGCGCCGTGGGCGATGATGGCGTCAACATCTGATTCGGCCACGACCGACACTCCGGTGCAAGCCAGTCGCTCAGCTCGCATCGAGACCTGGTCGACCGACTCTTCGGCGGTCGCAATCAACACCTCGCTGCCTCCCCCGGCCAACGAATGTGCCAACTGAAGGAGAAGGGTTGACTTGCCAATGCCCGGTTCCCCGCCGACCAGGACCGACGAGCCCGCCACCAGACCTCCACCCAGCACACGATCGAACTCCCCCACGCCGGAGACGAGTCGAGCCTGCCCCCCGCCGCGGGCCGTCTTCGGCAAGGACTTGGTCGGCAGGGGAGCGGCCTCCAGCGGGCGGGGAGCGCGGCATTGGGGGCAGAAGCCCATCCACTTCCCGCTCGAGAAGCCGCAGTCGTTGCATCGGTAGGTCATGTCGGCACCGTACCCGGCCGGTGTGACACGAACTCGCACGAGACCGATGCCCCGAGCGATACAAGTCCTTCCGTGCCAGAATGGGAGCCCGGCCGAGAATTCGAGGAGCACAGGTGGCAGACGCCCAGGGACCATTTGACGATCTGTTCGATCCCATCGCGGCGGAGCCGTCGCCCCCGACCCCTGCGCCGGCGCAGATGGTTCCTTGCCCTTCCTGCGGGACCATGAATGAGGCTTCCAGCCGCCACTGCATTTCGTGCGGTGCCAGGGTGGCCCAGGGACCACTTCCGATGGCGCCGCAGCCTCTCGTTCGGAGCACTGCCGGCTCCCGGGCACTCGTGGTGACTGCCGTGGTTATCGCAGTGGTGGCGGTGATCGCCTTCTTCTACAACGCTTTCGTCGACGACGAGCCCTCAACCACCACTGCCGGAGCCGGTGACGTCACGACCAGCTCAGTGGCAGGCTCCGACGGCGGGACAGACGGCACCGGCGGGGGCGGCACGGCTGCCGACACCGTGGAGTTGACCGCCAACCGCGTGGTCCCCTCCGCACAGCTGTCGGGGTTCCCGGCCGACAATCTCATCGACGCCGACCCCCTCACCATGTGGCAGGTCGGGCAGGAGGGTGTGGGAGCCACCCTCACCTTCTTCTTCCCGGAGCCGGTCGCTCTGGAGAGGATCGAATTCAAGAACATCACCGATTCTGAGAGCTTCCAGCGCAATTTCCGGGCCCGCGGCTTGCGAATCAGTCCCGACGATACCACCCGGCCCACGATCATCGAATTAGCCAACACGTCGGATCTGCAGCCGGTGGCGATCCAGACCGAGCTCACCAAGACAGTCCGCATCGAGATCACTTCCACCTACCCGGCCGAAGCAGTAGGCGACCTCCAGCCCTTCAAGGAGCTGGCCATCGAGGACATCACCTTTTTCGGAGCGGTAGTCACAACGCCGGCGGGCTAAGGAACGCCGAAGGCGTACCAGCCAACGGCTTTCAGCTATCAGCTATCAGCCCGTGCCCTCAGGTGGTTGCCTCGCTCCCTCCGCCTGTAGCCATCTTGCTGTCGGCTGTCGGCTGTCGACTGTCGACTGTCGACTGTCGACTGTCGACCGCGCTACTGCTTGATGTAGGGCTGGCCGTCGGCGGCCGGTGGGCGGGCCTGACCAACCAGACCGGCGACCACGATGATGGTGACGATGTAGGGGACCATCAGAAGGAACTCGGAAGGCACCGGAATGCCCAGCAGACCGAGTTTGGTTTGCATGGCGCGAGCGAAACCGAACACGAGGCCGGCCGCCAGCGCTCCGAAGGGCTTCCAACGTCCAAAGATCATGGCGGCCAGGCCGATGAAACCGACCCCGGCGGTCAGGTTCTCCTCGAAGCGGCCCACCTGCGACAGGGTGAGGAATGCTCCACCGAAGCCGGCGATGAAGCCGCCCATGATGACGTTGACGTACCGAGTCCGGAAAACGTTGACACCGACCGTGTCTGCGGCCTTGGGGTGCTCACCGACCGCCCGCGAGCGGAGACCCCAGCGGGTGTAGAACAGGCCCAGGTGGACCAGCAGAACCAGGATGAACATGCCGTAGACGAACATGCTGTGGTCGAAGAACATAGGGCCCAGGACCGGGATATCACTGAGGAACGGTATGGCATGAGCGGTCATGCGGCCCGGAGCATTGAGGTCCTGCGAATCGGCCAGCACACGGGTGGCGAGAAACGACGTGAGACCCAGAGCAAAGATGTTGATGGCGACCCCGGCAATGATCTGGTCGACCAGGTACTTGATGGCCAGGACGGCCAGTACCCAGCCAAGGATGCCGCCCACCAGAATGGCGCCGGCCAGGGCGATCCAGATGTTGAACGCCGAGCCGAGGATGACAGCCACAAAGGAAGCTGTGAGCAACTGTCCCTCGATGCCGATGTTGATAACCGCCACCCGCTCGCCCATCAGGCCGCAAAGAGCTCCCAGAGTCACCGGCACCGACAGCAGGACCGAAGACCGAAGCATGCCGACCATGCTGAATGACTGGCCGGCTGCCGCCCAGCCCAGAAACGCCAGGGTGAACAGCGCCATCGCTACTGCGATGGAAGCGTTGGTCCACTTGAAGTTGGTCGTGCTCAGCTGGCGACCACCCAGGAAAGCCAGGATGGCCGCGGCGACTACGCCCAGCATGCGAGTGTTGACGACCCAGTCGATGTCGGCGAATCGATCGGTGGGAAGGGCCAGTCGGAAAGTGGCGTCGAGGTCCGGGTCGACATTGAGCGCGAACGCCCACACCACGAAAGCAGCCATGCCGATGAGCACCCACCCGGAGATGCGGGCCCGGCGCTCCTCGGCGGTTGCGCGGCGCTTGAGGCCGGTCTCGGCAGTGGTAGTGGCCGCGGTCATGTGCCCCACCCTTTCGTTACCTGAGTAGCTTCCTCGTCCCCAGCCTTGACCCGATAGATGGCCCTCACCAGACCGGGAGCAGCAATGAAGACGATGATGAGGGCCTGGATCACCAGCACAAGGTCGATCGGGATTCCGGCTTCTCCCTGCATCGCCCGCCCACCGGCGCGCAGCGCACCGAAGAGAATGCCGGCCCACAGCACTCCGAACGGATGCGATCGACCCAGCAGTGCGAGAGCTATCGCGTCGAAGCCGACGGTAGCCGCGAAGTTGGACGTTGCCCGGTAGGGCGGCAGACCGAGCAGCTGGTTGGCGCCGGCGATGCCTCCGAGGGCGCCTGAAACCGCCATCACTGCCACCAGGGCAACCACGACGCTCATTCCGGCGAACTTGGCAGCTTCGGGGTTGGAGCCGACGGCCCGGAACTCGAACCCGATGGAGGAGCGAAACAGCAACCAATAGACGAAGAACACCAGCGCCAGGGCAATCAGGAATCCGATATTCAGGCGGTAGTCGTGGCCGAGGATCTTGGGGAACTGGGCTGTGGTTTCGGCCGGCTTTGAAATCGGGTCCAGCCGTCCCGGCTCCTGGAAGAAGCGAGTGGTCAGCACATAGTCGACGAAGAAGAGGGCAATGAAGTTCAACATGATGGTGGTGATGACCTCGTGAGCACCAGTCTTGGCTCGCAACAGGCCCGGGATCCCACCCCAGATGGCACCGCCGATGATTGCGCCAACCAGGACCAACGGAATGTGAATGACGGTGGGCAGCGACCAGGTGAAACTGATGTAGATGGCAACCAGACCGCCCATGTGCATCTGGCCGTTAACGCCGATGTTGAACAATCCGGCCTGGAAACCGATGGCGACCGCCAGCCCAGCGATGATCAACGGGGTGGCCGAGAACAGCGTCTCAGAAATCGCGTTGACCGACCCGATCGAGCCCGAGAAGAGAGCCTTGTAGGCGTCTACGACGCTGGTGCGCATCATCGACAGCGCCTCACCGGCCCCATCGGAAGACCAGGCTCGCCAGGCGTCCACGTCCGTGACGGCAATGATCACCGCGCCGATGATGAGGGCCGTAAGCAAGGCCAGGGTGGGTATCAGGAGCGATTTGGCGAGAGAGCTGCCAACACCGGTGATCTTGGACACCCAGTCGTCGCCGGCCGGGGCGTCCTCCTCAGGGGGTTTGACTTCGGATGTCATGTGGTCACCTCGGCGGAGCCCAGCATGGCGAGGCCAATCTCATTGGTCGTGGCGGTCTTCGGGTCAAACTCGGCCACAATCTCGCCCTGGTACATCACGAGCAGGCGGTCACTGAGCGCCATCACCTCGTCCAACTCTGAAGAGACAATCAAAACCGCGGCTCCGTCGTCCCGCTCCTCCACGATGCGCTGGTGGATGTACTCGATGGAGCCGACATCGATGCCTCGAGTCGGCTGCGATGCGATCGCCAGTTTGACGTCGCGATTGAACTCACGGGCAACAATCACCTTCTGCTGGTTGCCGCCCGACAGCCCCGAGAGTGGGACTTCGATCCCGGGGGTCTTGACGTCGTACTCCTCCACCAGCTTGGCGGCGCTCTCGCGCACTGTCGCCCAATCCATCACGATTCCCCGCGAAAAGGGCTCGTCGTAATAGGAGTCCAACACCATGTTCTCATAGACGGCGAAGTCCAGGACCAGGCCGCTGCGCTGACGGTCTTCCGGGATATGGGCCACCTCCATCTTGTGGATATCCCGCGGGGAGGAAGAGGTCACATCCGTGTCGCCGATCGTCACTGTGCCAGCGATCGACGGCCTCACGCCGGTGATTGACTCGATCAACTCGGTCTGGCCGTTGCCCTGCACCCCGGCTATGCCGACAATCTCCCCGGCCCGCACCGTCATCGAAACGTCTTTGACGGCCTCCTGGTTGCGGTCGTCTAGCACGGTCAGGTGGTCGAGGACCAGTACCGGATCGACGGGTTGTGCGGTGCTCTTGTCCACAACCAGGTCGACCGGGCGGCCCACCATCAATTCGGCGAGGCCCTCCTCGTCCACTTCGTCGGGGGTTACTTCCCCGACCATCTTGCCGTCGCGCATGACGACGATACGGTCGGCGATCTCCAGCGCCTCCTTCAGCTTGTGGCTGATGAAGACGATCCCCTTGCCGTCCCGCTTGAGGCCGTTGGCGATTTCGATGAAGCCCTCGACCTCCTGGGGAGTGAGCACCGCGGTCGGCTCGTCGAAGATGACGAACTGGGCTTCCCGCAGCAAGACCTTGATGATCTCGACCCGCTGTTGAATGCCGACCGGCAGGTCCTCGACGATGGCATCGGGATCAACCTCAAGTCGGTATCGACTTGAGATCTCCGTCACCTTGTCGCGGGCAGAGGCCTGGTCTATCCAACCGGCCGTCGTAACGGGTTCCACTCCCAGGATGACATTTTCGGCCACGGTGAAAACCGGAACCAGCATGAAGTGCTGGTGGACCA
>JBPCTX010000234.1:0-11126 GCA_051011455.1 Acidimicrobiia bacterium
GTGTTGGAGCGGGGCGCCGATGCCAATAGAGCCATCTCACCGAAGAAGTCGCCACCGGCCAGAGTGGCGAGGACGCTGCTTCCGTCCGGCGACAGAACATCAACGCTGCCCTTGTTGATGAAGAACATGCGATGACCGACTTCGCCAATCCGAACGATCGGGTCACCCGGGATGGCCACCATCGGCTTGAGATAGAGGACGAGTTCCCGCATGAACAACTCACTCACGCCGGAGAAGAGGGGCACCTTCTCCAGGATCGGGCGGTTGAGATGGAGCGCGATCTCGACATGTAGCGAAGCGGGGAGATCTTCGAGCAGCTCCGACTCACTTCCCATCCGGCTCTCCCATATGTAGTTGTAATAGTTGCGGACCTGGGCCTGCAGATGGCGGGGAACCTGCCGATCCCGCAAGAAACTGCTGACCGTCTCGATCCGGCCAAGGTGCTGCGAACGCAGCAAATCAACATTGGCCAGGAGGTTGGCGACATTGCCGATTGCGTAGCCATATATGGCAGCGCCCAGAGCCATGACAACCATCGTGTAGTTCACCTGTGGCGACCCCTCGGGGACGAGATCTCCGAAGCCAACCGTGGTCATGGTGGTGATGGTCCAGTACAGGGCTTGCTGATAGGGATGGAGGTCGGGATGCCCGCGCAGGTCCCCGTCGAGCGCTACCCACCCGCACGCCACCCAATGCGAAAGGATGAGGATCCACAGCACCAGGAAGGCGAGTCTTAGCACGGCCGGGTTGAGAGATGTCCTCGATCGCCACCTCCCTTGCAGAGCGAAGATGCGGCCGATCCGCAGCAGGCGGGTGAGGGCTAGCGCCGACAGCACCACCTCGGTCGGGCCATCGGAGGCTGCAGCCAGCACACCGAAGGGAACCGCGGCCAGGAGATCGACAACAAACCACGAGCGCAGATAGCGGCTCCGGATCTCCGCCCGGTCGGTGACGAGCTGTGGACCAACCCGGATGGGTCGGGAGAAGCGCTGAGCGACGTCGATCGTCAGCACCAGAGAAACCAGCAGCGCCAGAGCGATCCACCCGACTCGCCCTGCGAAATCGAACACAAGCTCGAGGGGGGTTGTTATGACCACCAGCAGCGTTGCGGCCAGCACGATCTGGTCCCAGAAGCTCAGCTCGAGCTCGTCTCGCCAGGTGAAAGCGATGCGTCCCGCATCCGGCGACGGACCGCCGGCTGGACGTGGCGTGATCTGGCTCACATTCAATCCTGTGCCTCGATTAGATCAGCATCGTAGGTGGATGGCTTGACCGGTGGCTCTCGGACCGGCGCGCCCCGCTACCTCGGCAAGACACCGGCCCAGGGATGGAACGGATCGAGAGCGGCTTCGCAACGGAGTAGCGTTGGCAGAACCGAGCAGGGAGGCAAAGGATGAGCGTTACTACTCCGGGTCTGGTGTGCGCCCATCACCACCTCTACTCCGAGTTGGCCCGGGGCATGCCGCCTCCTCCCAGAGTTGCGACCAACTTCCAGGAGATCCTGGATCAGGTCTGGTGGCGCCTCGACCTGGCGCTCGACCTGGAGATGATTCGCTGGTCGGCAATGCTCGGTGCCGTCGAAGCGTTGGAGTCCGGCACAACTGCCATCGTCGATCACCACGAGTCTCCCAACGCCATCGAGGGAAGCCTGGACGTAATCGCCGAAGCATGCGCCGAAGTAGGTGTCCGGGTTCTCACTGCCTACGGCATCACCGACCGTCACGGAGCCGAGGGAGCTGCTCGCGGCCTGGCCGAGAACGAACGCTTCATCAAGGCCGGCGGGCCCGGCTACGTCGGGATCCACGCAGCCTTCACCTGCACCGACGAGTCGTTGCAGGCGGCAGCCGGGCTGGCCGAGGATCTTGGCGTCGGGGTCCATATCCATGTAGCTGAGGGAATCGGTGACATCGACGCCCCGGCCCGTCTCACCGGCCTGACCAGGGACAACTGGCTGCTCAGCCATTGCGTACACCTGGCCGACGACCACGGACTCTCCGGCACCATCCTCCACAACCCGAGGTCAAACCTCAACAACGGAGTCGGCTATGCCAACCCGGCCCGTTTCTCCAACCCGGTGGCACTGGGGACGGACGGGATCGGCGCCAACATGATCGAGTCTTTCCGATTGGCCTATGTCATGCAGCGCTCAGTCGACGTGACCGCCGGCCCCGACCCGGCCTGGTCGTGGCTGGAGAACGGCTGGAGCATCATGCCGGATGCCCGCAACGATGAGGTCACCTGGTCCTATGACCCGATGGACCCGTGGCACATCGCCTTCACTCCGTCGATCCGGCCTCTCGAGGTCAAGGTCGACGGCGAGGTCGTGTTCAGCGATGGCAAGACCACCAGAGTCGACAGCGACGAAGTGAGGGCCAAGGCACGAGAACAGGCCGCCCGCCTCCACGCCCGCCTGTGAAACAACCAACTTGAGAGAAATGAGGAGCGATGTCTGACCGGTTTCATCTCATCTCCATGGAGCAGCTGACCAATTGGACCTTCGACGAGCTCGAATCCAAGAACGCTCTGTTCGGCATTCCCGAGTCGGGCTGGTTCAAGCCTTCGCTCGACGACCCGTTCCGGATCGAAAAGTACGGAGTCGAATTGGACACCCCCTTTGGCGTGGCGGCCGGCCCCCATTCTCAAATGGCTCAGAACATCATCGTCTCCTGGCTGGTGGGAGCCCGCTTCATCGAGCTCAAGACAGTTCAAACCCTGGATGAGCTGGATGTCAACAAGCCGTGCATCGACATCCAGGACGAGGGCTACAACGTGGAGTGGTCACAGGAACTGAAGATCTTCGAGTCGTTCGACGAGTACCTGCGGGCCTGGGTCCTCATCCACGCTCTCCATCACAAGTTCGGCTTCCCCGGCGACCAGCCCGGAATGATCTTCAACATGAGCGTTGGCTACAACCTGGAGGGGATGCTCAAACCGAACGTCCAGTGGTACTTCGACGCCATGAACGACGCCTCCACCTATCTGCCCCGCTACGTCGACCTCGTGGCCGAGCGCTACCCCGAGGTTCGAGAGATAGAGATTCCGAACCGCCTGTCGGACACCATCACCCTCTCCACCATGCACGGATGCACGCAGGACGGGATCGAGAAGATCATGATCTACCTGCTGGAGGAGCGAAGCCTGCACGCCTCGGTCAAGCTCAACCCCACCTTGCTGGGGGCCGACCGGGTCCGCAGCATCGTCAACGACCAACTGGGCTTCGACGATGTTCCGATCCCCGACGAGGCGTTCGGCCATGACCTGGTCTACCCGGATGCGGTTCCGATGCTGCACGCCCTGCGACGGGTGGCACGCGCCCAGGATCGCACCTTCGGCGTGAAGCTCACCAACACACTCGAGGTCAACAACTGGAAGACCGTTTTCGACCGCGACGACATGATGTACCTGTCGGGCCGCGCCCTGCACCCGGTCACAGCCAATCTGGGCCTGCGCATCTCCGAGCAGTTTCACGGCGACCTGCTGATGTCCTTTGCGGGGGGCGCCGACTGTTTCAACGTCTCCGACCTGGCCCGCTCCGGCATGAGGACGATCACTACCTGCAGCGACATCCTCAAGTCCGGTGGCTATCTGCGGATGGTCCAGTACATCGAGAATCTATCCGAGGCGATGAAGGCTGCTGCTGCCACCGATATGCCCGACTTCATCGCCAAGACGGCGGTGCAGGAGGACGGCTTCCACGAGTTCGGCCCCATGCTGAGGCTGGCCGCCCTTTCCGACAGCGGCCTGGCCCTCAGCCTGGACGACTGCAACGCCATCGGGGCCGCCCTCAGCTCCGCAGATGGCGACGGTCCCCTGATGGCGACGGTCCAGGCCTGGGGTGACGAAGCCGGGTACGACACCGCTCGCACCGACGAGCTGGTGTCGGTTGTGATGAACGTGCTGGAGCGAATCAATCTGCGCTCCTACGCCGACGCCGTGCTCAGCGACCGCCGCTATCTGAAGGCGACGTTCCGAATGGACCGTTCGAAGACTCCCCGCAAGCTCGACTACTACGACTGCATCGAGGCGCCCTGTCTGGATGAGTGTCCGGTTGACCAGAAGGTGCCCCAGTACATGAATGCCGTGCGCGACGGCGACTTCGTCGAAGCCGTCCGCCTGACACGCCAGGACAACCCGATGCCGGCCATCCTCGGCAAGGTGTGTGACCACCTGTGTGAGAACACCTGCATCCGCACCCACTACGACGAGCCCCTCGCCATCCGCCAGATCAAGCGCTTCATCATGGAGCACGAGAGCCAGCCGGTGCTGTTCACCCGCAAACCGGAGACCGGCCAGAAGGTCGCCATCATCGGAGCCGGGCCCTCCGGCATTGCCGCCGCCCAGGAGCTGGCCTACGCCGGGTTCGCCGTGACCGTCTTCGAGCACCACCCCTACGCCGGGGGGATGGTGGGAGGCGCCATTCCCGAGTATCGCGTCCCCCAGAAGGACATCGATCAGGACATGGCCGTCCTGGAAAGCCTGGGAGTTGAGATCCGCTATGGGCAGAGCGCCGGCATCGACTTCACACTCGCCGACCTCAGGGCCGACGGCTACGGAACCATCGTGATCGCGGTCGGAGCGCAGCTGGCGAAGCGCCTCAATCTGCCCGGTGAGGACTCAGAGGGAGTCATGGACGCACTCATGTTCCTGCGCAATGTGCGTGAGGGTCACCCTCCACCCATCGGAGCCCGGGTCGGCGTCATCGGGGCCGGCGACACGGCCATGGACTGCGTCCGTTCGGCCATCCGGGTGGGCGGCGAAGATGTCTCGCTCATCTACCGCCGGACCATCGACCAGATGCCGGCCGATCGCGAGGAGATCTACGCCTCCATCGAAGAAGGCATCAACATCATGGAGCTGGTGCGCCCGGCCGCCCTCAACATTCAGGACGGGAAGCTGGCCGGGATCGTTCTGTCCCGAACGGAGTACCGGGGCGACCGCGACGACTCGGGGCGCAAGATCCCTTACGACGTTGACGATTCGGAGTTCGAGATCCCTCTCGACACCCTCATCCTCGCAATCAGCCAGCATGCAGTGCTCGACTTCTTCGGCGAGGAAGTCCCCGAATTGACCCGGAGCGGATATCTGCAGACCGATCCGACCACCTTCGAGACCTCGATCCCGGGGGTTTATGCCGGCGGAGACGTCGCCGCTCACGGACCCTCCTCGATCGTGGTTGCGGCCGACGATGGCAAGAAGGTGGCGGCCGCCATTGCCGCCAAACACGGTGTGGATACCGCCCGCTCCCCCGAGTCAATGCACAAGGTGGACCTGCAGGAGATGATGCTTCGTCGCTCCCGGCGGGAGTACCGGGTGCAGGCTGCTCACACGCCGCTCGACGATCGCGACAACTTCAACGAGACACAGCTCACGCTGACCCCTGAGCAAGCGGTAGCTGAAGCCGGCCGCTGTCTCGACTGCCACGAGATCTGCAGTCTGTGCGTTGGGGTGTGCCCCAACATGGCGCTCATGACCTACGAGATGGAGCCCTTCCGGGTCGAGTTGCCGACTCTGACGGCGGCCGGGGGCGGGATCACCGAAGGCGACTCATCGACCTACGGAGCCGACCAGATGTTCCAGATCGCGGTGCTGACCGACTTCTGCAACGAATGCGGCAACTGTGAGACGGCCTGCCCGACCTCGGGAGTCCCATATGTCGACAAGCCCCGCCTATACCTGGACCGGGGCGACTTCGAGGAGGAGAAGAACAACGCCTTCATGATGTTCGACGACTCCAGCATCGAGTCGCGGGTGGACGGCGAGACCCATCGCCTGGTGCTCAACGGTGCGGTGGAATACACGGCACCCGGTTTCTCCGCCATGCTCGACAAGGACACCTTCAAGCTGCTGGAGGCGATGCCGACCGGTGCGGCCGAAGGCGAGCCGCTCGACCTGCAACCGGCTGCCGACATGTTGATCCTGCTCCGGGGCCTGCAGGGCTCCATGGGCCACCTGCCGGTGATGGCCGCCGACGGCTCAAGAGGAACCTTCGTAGAACATCCGGGATACGAGGAGTAGGCAACGCCTCCGGCGTTGCCGGCCATCAGCCATCAGCCATCGGCTTTCAGCCAGAGAGCATCGCCTAACAAGGCAGGCCGGAGGCAACGGTGACTTCTGGCTGAAAGCTGACTGCTGAAAGCTGACTGCTGAGCGCTATTTGCGCTCGCTACCTCGCTTATGGAACACTTCGCGGGCTGGCAACTGGAAGACGGGCGGTGTGAATCCCGAGGGAGGGGTTTCATGGCGTACGAGGGAACGCGGGAAACGCGCGGGTCCAGGCAGCAAGCCCGGGACCGCCAACAGCGGGCCAACGGACGGGTGCGCGGCCTACGCGGCGAGAACCACCCGTATCGCTGGTGCCCGGCCGAGGAGGTTTCGATCCTGGTCGGGCCCGACTACCAATGCCCGGCTTGCGGCAAGGTGACCTCAGCTAGCTGATCTCGTCTTCGACCATCACCATCGAGTAGACCACCTTGCCGTCCACCTGAGATTCCACCTTGACGGGCATTCCCGGTCGCTCCTTCGCGAACCAGAAGACCGATTTCTCCGGATCACCCGTCACCCGGTAGATGAGACAAGTCTCGGTGCCGAGCGGCGTGGTCACCTCCCCTTCCTCGATTGCCACCACCGCTGCCGGGAACGAGGCATGAGCTTGGAACTCGGGCCAGCTGGAACGCGAGACAGCCGGCTCTCCGATCCGCTCTCCCCCGGCCGTGGCTTCCCATGACTCCTGGTCGGCACCATCCGCATCTACCGCCGTGAACCGGATCACGCGCAGGTGTTTCGATCCCTCCTGCTCGACAGCGAGCCGGATCGTTCTCCCGGCCGGACAACCCGCCTGTATTTCGGCGGCGGAGAAGGGTGTCGGGGCGTACCCGGGCTGCAGAATGTGCGAGTCTGTCACAGGGCTCCTGTGCCTCACCTTAGGAGCCGGCCAGCTCCTCGCCGAGGCGGTCTGCCGTGCGTAGCGAAGTCGCCACCAGGGTCATTCCCGGATTGGCCGCTCCGAAAGTTGGGAACACCGAGGACCCTGCCACCCATAGGTTGCTGAGCCCGTGCACCTTCCCGTCGGGATCGACCACCCCGTCTTCAGGGTCCACGCTCATGCGGGTCACGCCCATGAGGTGCAAGCCGCCGAAGGCCTCGTCTGCCCAAACGTCGCCCGGCTCGGTCACCCAAGGCTCGAGTTCCAGGCGGCCAAGTCCGAGAGCGGAAAGCTCGTCCGCCATGAGCTGGAGGGTCCGACGCAGATTGTCTTTGTCGGCGGGATCGATCTTCCACTGCAGGTCGGCCCGGGGCATTCCAAAGGCATCCTTCTGATCGGAGAGAGCGACACGGCTGTCGGGGTAAGGACTGGTCTCTACCTGAACGTACAGCTCGAGCTCTCGAGGCCGCTTGAGGAGCCGGCGATACACGACCTGCACCACGGCCGGGAACTCACGGATGAGTTGTGGAACCAAACGCAGCGCTTTGCCCAGGTTGCGATGGCGGGCCTCGCGGAAGAACTCGAGGGCAGACCGTGGAGGCTCCAGGCTGGGTGGTCGCAAATGCGCGATCACATTCAGCAGTCCTTCCCGGCGCCGGACATCCTCGTCCAGGTGGATCCCGGCCCGGATGCCGGCTGCCGGGCGCTCCATCTCGATGCGGGCCCGCAGGCCGGTCAGCCCGCGGTCGATAGCTGCGAAACGGGGACGCCGACGCCCGGCCTCGGAACTCAGGGCTATACGTCCGGCCACGATGTGTGGATGCTCAGCGAAGAACCGTCCCACCATCCCGTTCTGGTTGCCGACTCCTTCCTTGGCCCGGGAGTCGGATGCCAACATCAATCGCACTGTGCCGAGAGCACCGCCGGCCAGCACGAAGTGACGAGCCTTGACCGTGAATCGCTTCCCGTTGACGGCGGCCGCTGAAATGGCAGTCACCTCTCCCTCGTCTGTCCCCAGCTCGATCTGCAGGGCGGTGGCTCCCAGATAGGTGGTGATGTTGTTGGACTGCTGCAACCGGTCAGCCCAGGTCTCCGAGACCGGAGCCAGCGGGCTCTCTTGCCATACCCCGATCTGAAGCAAGGAGTTCTCCTGAAGGTGCTGATAAAGCGGTGGCAAGCCCTCCGACCAGTCTTGACCGGTGAAACCGCGATCTGACATTCCGAGGAACTCGATTGATCGCTCGTAGTAGGGCGCCAGCTCAGCCGCGTTCCATGGCCATCCCGACCAGCGACCGTCGCCCCGCTCAAAGTCGACAGAATCGAGGGGACGGCACCAGCCTCCCCACACTTCGGCCGCTCCGCCCAGCCGGCGGGGCGCTGCCTCGCTCAGCGGGAAGTAGGCATGAGCCGTGACCTCGCCCTCGGAGAGGGCGTCGGCCTCAGACGAGCAGCCGACCGGACCACTCTCCAGCAGGACAACTTTCAGCTCTGAGTCAAGGAAGGAGGAGGCGATGCTGAGGCCGGCCAGACCACCACCGACCACGCAGACATCAGTGTCAATTTCCTGGCCGTCTCTTAGTTCGGTGGCGTCAATCAACATCTCGTTCTCTCACTCAACGTACTGCGTTTCTGGGGTGCTGTATCACATCTCCGATGCCGTCGCGTCGGCTCCTCACACAAGGGACTTCGGCCCTGGCAAATGAATACTCGAGCAGAGAAGATTTCGACAGGATGACAACGCTGGCGCCCCGGTCGACCCGAGCGCTGGGTCCTCCCAGAGTTACGGGGAAGGTGAGCGATCACTGGATTGTTCGCTCTGTGCTGTGTGCGGCACTGGCCGCAGCCGCCCTGGCCATGCTGGCCAATCTCCTGACCAGTCTCAGCGTTGGCGAGCCCCTTCCCGATCTGGTCACCGCCATCAACAACGGGGACGACCCCGCGGTAGCGGCCACCCTCGGCGAAAGCTCTGAGGAATGGATGGCCATGACCGGATGGCTGATGGCGACTGAGGCAGAGTTGAGCCTCAACGGTTGCCGCACCAATCTCGACGCGTCGACAACCTGCCAGGTTCACTTCGGGCCGGCCTGGTTCTTCAACCGAGCTGCCCCTCCTGAGGTGGCAGCGGCCGGAAGCTTCGCAACATCCATAACAGGCAGGGCCATCGGTGACCAGTTCATGATCATCGACTGGCCGCTGCCGGCGGCGTTGAGGACCGTTGACCGGCCCTTCCGCCTCTGGGCGATGCAGATCCACCCTGATGAGGCCGCCGTGATGTGGGAGCCCCTCCATTTGGGCCGCGGCGTCTCGACCACCATGCGGATCGACAAGGCCAGTGGCCAGGCCCGGTCGGACTTGCTGGACGAGTACCTGGCCTTCCGCAATCCGCCCACCACCTGAGAGTTCTCGGCGGGAAGCCTTCAGCTAGCTCCGGAAAGGAACGGATACCACTCGCTCGATCCGTTTATGGTCGGCTAACAGAGTGACGAGCCGGTTGGCAATCATGATCGATCTCTCCTCGACCTTGGTAACGGCCACCACCACCCTGCAGGATTCCGGAATCCCCTTGAGGCCACCGTCGGGGTTCGAGATCACGGCGGCGGCCGTTTCCGGGTCGATCACGTCATCGACCCCCTTACCCGTGAGAGCAGCGACGCGGGCCGGTCGGTGAGCGCCCTCTGCAATCGGGCGGCCGATGGCATCGATGCCCAACACGACGACGGCCAGAGTGGTTGCCTCCGGCACCACCGGCTCATGGGGGTCGGGAGCTTTGAGGGGACGGCCCCGGGAACCGTCGGCCTCTACCAGGACGTGGGCCGGAGACACATGCTCATAGATGCGAGACACGTCCTGGGGATCAAACCCACGAACCTTGTGGTCGTCCCGTTCGCTGAGAACGAACACCTGCCGCGCCTCCTCAAGAGCGAGCCCGATCGCAGCCGTGTCATCGGTCCAGCACACGGAGGTGTCCGAGGCCTGGTCGAGGCCAAGCTTGGTAGTGGTGGTCAAGACCACCCGATCGCCCCGACCGGCCAGTTCTCGTCCCAGGCCCAACAGCAACGTGGTCTTGCCCCCGCCGCCGGTGAAGGAGACCAGCTCACGACTCCCGACCCCGAACAGGTCGATCAGCGATCCTGTCACGGCGCGGCGTCGAGACGAGTGAGGACCGCTTCCAGCACGCCTCCGCCCACCGCGAGGGCCTTGTCCGAAATCTCGAAACAGGCCGCAGGGTTGCCGCGGGGGTCGATGTCGGCCACCTTGGTCCCGGCCTCAACCCGCCGGCCCTCCGCAATCAAGCCGCGGATCACACCGTCGACTCCGGCAGTGATTGGTTCGTCCGCCACTTGCCCGATCACCTCGCCGGCTGCCGCCGAATCGCCGATTCCCCCCGACCAGGTGACCGTGCCCCCGACCGGGGCCCGCACCACCCGCCGCGCCGACTCCCCGCCCATCACGCCGGGGACTCCGGTGTTCGGTTCAGCCGAACCGTCCCACAGAACTCTTCCTAGATGTGGCCCACGGTTGGTCTCCACCACGGCATGGCAGTCGACACCGGCTGTGAAGCCGGGACCGAGTCCGACCACAACGTCGGCCTGATCGATCGACGTGTCGAGATTTCGCTTGGCCAGCCGGGCATCGACCAGGGCCGATATGGGGCCCAGGCCGTCCGGGAGGTCGGGCGAAGCCATCACCGCCACGGTTCCGTTCCCGGCCAGCGACCGCGCATCAGCGGAGTCATCGACCCGAATAGCAACCATGCCCTCAACCTCGACTTCGTCGTCATCGACCGCACTGGAAACCGCCACCGCCCGCCTGATCGCCAGTGGTGCAGCCAGTTCCAGAACCACCACCGGCAGTCCGGCTTTGTGTAGTCGGTAGACGGCCCCGGTGCCGAGATCGCCGCCGCCGCGCACTACGACCAGGTGGTCGGGAAACAGCACTAGTCGCGGTCGGGATCGCCGGCCGCATCGGCCGCGCCCCGGACCCGGATCATCTCCGACAGGATGGATACCGCGATTTCTTCCAGGGTCTCGGCGTTGATCTCGATTCCGATGGGGGCGGTCACTCGCTCCAGGTCCTCGTCACCGACGCCGGCCTCGGCCAGCAACCGGCGCGCCTCCTTCCATCGCCGCTCGCTCCCCATCACTCCGATGTAGCGGGCCGGGGTTTGCAGCAGCAGCGGAATCGCCTCCACGTCGCTGTGGAC
>JBPCTX010000235.1:0-5344 GCA_051011455.1 Acidimicrobiia bacterium
CGGTATGGTCGTCCAGGAAGATGAAGCCGCCGGGCCGAACCTTGGGCGCATACAGGGCCAAGTCCGTGGCCACGCTCTCGTGCTCGTGGTCGCCGTCCACGATCAGCAGCCCGATGCGCTCCGGGACGGCCGGCGCCGCATCCTGCGAGTACGCCACCAGCGGCAGACAGCGATCCTCAAGGCCCCGCTCCCGGATGGTGCGCAGATATCGCTTGTACTTGCCGCCCGGGTTGAGCCGGGTGTGTCGCACGCGATCAAACGGATCGATGCTGAGCACCTTGTTCTCGTGGCCGGCTTCTCCCAGCGTCTCCGCGACGAACGCAGCCGTCATCCCGGAGTAGCTACCTATCTCCACCACCAGGTCATCCCGCTCCCAGGCAAAGGAGCCGGCGATCGCCGCCAGATAGCGCAGCTCACCATCATCCATCATCTCGGACGAATAGGAGACGGCCCGGGCTGTCGCCGCGGCGGTCACAACGGCCTGAAACCCGCTGGGATTGAAGGTGAGCTTCTGGTCGCCGGGCGGTGAGGCCATACGTCAACGTTACCGGGGTGACGTCCCGCATCTCTTAGACTCGCCCGATGTTCGTTGCCTCATCCGCCATCCGCGAGAACTTCGTTGATATCGACGTGACCTTCGTCGCCTGGGTCATTCTCGGCGTGATCATTTTCGCCCTCCTCGCCATCGACCTCTACCGGCACCGCGAAGCTCACGAGCCGACTGCGCGCGAGGCGCTGCTTGAGTCTGGGTTTTGGGTGTTGTGCGGGGTGCTGTTCGGGGTCGGAGTGCTGGTGGCGTGGGGAGGCGAAGCGTTCGGTGAGTACATCTCCGGCTACCTGATTGAGAAGTCCCTCAGCATCGACAACGTCTTCGTGTGGGCCATGATCTTTTCAACCCTGGCCATCCCGCTTCGCTATCAGCACCGGGTTCTCTTCTGGGGAATCTTCGGTGCTCTTACCTTGCGGGCCATCTTCATCGGGGTTGGCTCGGCTCTGATTGCCCGGTTCATCTGGGTTTTGATCATCTTCGGCGTCTTCTTGATCTACACCGGGATCAGGGTGATTCGCCACCGGGAAGACGAAGGCGAGGAGGCGGCGCGCGGCCTCGGCCTGGTGAAACGCTTCATACCGGTGAGCGACGAGTTCGACGGCCAGAAGTTCTTCACCCACATCAATGCCAAACGGGTGGCAACCCCTCTGTTCAGCGCCCTGATAGTGATCGAGATCTCCGACGTGATCTTTGCCGTCGACTCGGTCCCGGCCATCCTGGCCGTCTCGAACGAGCCCTATCTGGTGTTCGCCTCCAACGCCTTTGCCATTCTCGGATTGAGGGCCATGTACTTCCTGCTGGCCAACGCCCGGCAGCGATTCCACTACCTCTCACACGCGTTGGGTGCGATCCTCATCTTCGTAGGGATCAAGATGACCATCGCCAACTGGTATCACGTAGCCACCTATGTGTCGCTTGCCATCATCGGAGTGATCATGGTTTTGGCGATCTTGCTGAGCGAGCGCAAGACCAGGCGGCTGGCAAGGGAAACGACCGGCTGACCCGATTCGATGCCGGACTGAGCCTGCGGCCGTGTAGGTTGAACCCATGGGTGAGAAGACACAACACGGTCACAGCAAGGGCCGCAAGCCGCCTACCAACAAGAGCCATCGGGGCCAGGGCGGGTCAGGCGGCAGCTATCGCGGCAAGAAGGGCGGCAAGGGCGGACGCCAGCAATCGGGTGGCGGCCGCAGCCGAGGCGCCCCTCAGCACCGTCCACAGCTGGACCTGACCGCCGGTAGCCAACTCCCCAAGTGGATCCAGGAAGAGGTGAATCGGACAACCCGCAAGGAGCGCAGGGCGGCGGTAATGAAGAGCCTGGAGAGCGCCGCAGACGCTTTCGCCTCCGCCCGGTACGGCAAGGCCATCGAGCATGCTGAGCGCGGCAAACAGGGATCGTCCTCTAACGCCACCATCCGCGAGATCCTCGGACTCTCCCTCTATCGGCTGGGCCGCTGGGAGGATGCCCTCAAGGAGTTGCGGGGGTTTCGCCGCATCGCCGGGGAGACCACTCACATGCCGGTCGAAATGGATTGCCTACGGGCCCTGCAGCGTCCTGACGACGTCGACAAGGTGTGGAACGAGTTGAAGCATCTGGGGGGCAGGCCGGACACCTTCCGGGAAGCCAGAGTTGTGTTCGGATCTCACCTGCTGGACGAGGGCAAGGCCAAGCAAGCCTGGCAGGTCGTCAATCCCAAGCGACTTGGTGAGCATCCCCACGAAGCCGAGCTCCGCCAGTGGTATGTGGCGGCCCGGGTGGCCACACACCTCGGTGATAACGACTCGGCGGAGCAGATCCTGGCCGCGATCACCGCCGCCGACCCTGCTTTCCCCGGCCTCGACGAGCTGGAAGCGGCGATTGGCGCCTGAGGCCTCCCAACCCGACTACCTGGAGCGCAATCGCTCCTATTGGGACGCCTACGCACCTGACTGGGTGAAGAGTGGTCGCCGTGCGTGGGGAAGTGATCCCTCCTGGGGCGAATGGGGCGTCCCCGAATCAGAGCTGGGCCTCCTGGCGGACGTTGACGGGGCAGCCACGCTGGAGGTCGGATGCGGGACGGGATACGTTTCGGCCTGGATGAAACAGCGCGGAGCCGACCCGATCGGTCTCGACAACTCGTGGCACCAACTGGCGACCGCCGCCGCTCTACAGGACGAGTTCGACCTCCGCTATCCGCTCGTCCATGGGATAGGTGAAGCGCTCCCATTCACCGCTGCGAGCTTCGACCTGGTCATCTCTGAATACGGTGCCGCCATCTGGTCCGACCCTTACGCCTGGATCCCCGAAGCTGCCCGGGTGCTGCGTCCGGGTGGCCGCCTCACGTTCCTCGGCAACAGTGTGCTGTTTGCCCTGACGGTTCCCGATCTGGACGGCATACCGGCCGGCACCAAACTGCTGCGCCCACAGTTCGGGATGCATCGTTTCGAGTGGCCGGACGACATCTCGGTGGAGTTCCACATCAGCCACGGGGACATGATCCGGCTGCTGCGAGCCAACAACTTCGAAGTCCTCGACTTGATTGAGATCAAAGCTCCCGACGGACCCGAGGTAGTGCGGTTCAACGTGTCCCGCCAGTGGGCCAAATCGTGGCCGGCGGAGGAGGTCTGGATGGCCCGCTTACACGCATGAGCATGCCGACTCGCACGCAGCGGCGGCAAATCGTTGCCGTTCTTGCCATCTCGGTGGTGGGTGGCGCTTTGTTCGGCGTGATCGCCCTCAACGGAACTCGCCTGGTGGCAGCCGGTGAGGGGGCGCTGGCCGGTCTGCTGGTTCCGTCGATTCTCATCACCATCCAGTTCGCAATCCGGGGAGGAAGACTCAACGAGTGGCTCTTTCAGAAACCCTTTGGTGTTTCGGTGCTGGTTGGCGTTGGACTGTCCCTCGCGGGCATCGTGCTGGCACTCGGCATCGTGGGATGGGTGTTCGACGACGAAGGGGTGAACGCCATCCCGGCGCTCATCTTCTCCGTGGCGGCATCAGTGGGTTTCACTGTCTGGTTTGCCCTCGACCGTTTGCTGGGCGGGGGAGTGCTGCCCAACCTGCTGCGGGGCTACTACCGCAGACCACGAGAGGAGAACACGGTGTTCCTGTTCGCCGACGTGGTTGGAAGCGTCGAGCTGGCCCGCCGGCTCGGCTCGATCAAGTTCCACGAGCTGTTGAACCATCTGTTCTTTGAGTTGGCCATCCCGATTGAGCAGCACTTCGGGACAATCCGGCGCTACATCGGAGACGAAGTGATGGTCACCTGGCCGCTCCGCGCCGCGGCGGGTGCTGATCCAGTTCAATGTGCCATCGACCTGCTGGCGGTTGTTGAGCGACGGGCCTCCCAGTTCGAGGAGAACTTTGGTGCGGCTCCGCGCCTTCGCATCGCCATGCACTGCGGTCCGGTGGTGGTCGGCGAGATGGGCGACCTGAAACGCGAGATCGTCTACACCGGAGACACCGTCAACACGACCGCTCGGATTGAAGGCGCGGCCAAGGAACTGGGAGCGGAGCTCGTAGTCTCGGCCGATATCGCCGAATCGGTCGGCATCCCGGCCGGTGCTACGACCCGGGCGTTGGGCTCGTTCACTCTGAAAGGCCGCGACGAGGCCATCGAACTGATCGCGATCGACGTCTAGGCGTCACGTTCCCTGATCGACAGCCAGCGCTGGATCCCGCTCGCCTGCATCGGCCAGAAAGTGTTGCGATCGTACTGGTCGATGGCTTCCTCGCTCATGCCTTCTTGCCGGTAGCGGTCCAGCACCCATTGCCGCATGAGCTCGTCGGCGTTGGCGGCATCACCGATCGACTGAACGAACTCCACCCACTCGACGAGTCTCAACTCGGCTTCCTCGAACACCCGGGCAGAATCACCTGCCACCCCATAGTGGGCGAAGCCGACGAAGCCGGGCTGGCGGGCGGCCATACGGCGAAGCTGTTCCAACGACTGGGGCTCATCGAAGTCGGGGGGAGGCGTTACCGGTTGCACCATGTGCCCGTGGGGAAAGGCAATCCCGACAGAGTCTCCGACGAACATGCCACCGGACACGTCCTCGCTGAAGACGATGTGGTGTTTGGCATGGCCGGGCGTGTACATGACGTCGAGTTGCCGCCCACCCCCCAGGTCGACGGTGGATCCGTCATCCAGCACCAACAACCGGTCCTCCGGCACCGGCCGCATCGGCCCCCACAGGGTCTGCATTCCCTCCGGCGTGTAGATGCGCTCGGCCGAGTCCCAGAGGCGGGTGGGGTCGATCAGGTGACGGGCGCCCAACTCATGGACACCGATTTGCGCATTTGGGTACTGCTCGGCGAAGTGGCCGGCGCCGCCGGCGTGGTCGAGATGGATGTGAGTGACAACCATCGCCGCAACCTCATTGACACCGATCGAGTCAAGCGCCGCCGTCAGGTTTGGCATGACGTTGGACGGACCGCACTCAATTAGGACTCGATTGGGGGTGTCGAACAGGTAGCAAGCCAATCGCTCGGGCTCGTCGTGCATCCCGGCGTCGATCATGTACAGCGAGTCGCCCAGATCGGTGACGGTGACATCAAACATCGCCTGGACGCTAGCCGGGTCTGCCATGAGGACCGTGTGTCGCACCCGCCCGATACGTTGTCGGCAGAGGACAGAAAGGGACGATATGTATGGATATCAATCTTGTGGTGATGGTCGGCTCGCTGGCGGCTGCGCCCGAGTTGCGCGAGTTCGATTCGGGCGCCCGCCTCCTCCGTCTGCTGGTAACGGTCAGGACCGCCGAGCCTCGCAAGCGAGTGGATGTGATCCCGGTCACCCTGTGGGACCCGCCGGC
>JBPCTX010000236.1:0-2754 GCA_051011455.1 Acidimicrobiia bacterium
GCCTGACCCACTTCGGACCAACGCTGAAGGTGCAACCCAGCAACGACCCCGCCATGGTTGGCAGCGGAGTGAACGGATCACGCAAGCAGTTCCGGGAACGCTTCGCGTTCCTAAGGAGTTGCTCCGCAACTCCACGCAACAAGCGAAAACTTCCGCACGAGCTGGCCGACCAGATTTGAACTGGCAATTGCATCACAGCGAGCGCAGCGAGCGGCCGTGATGCACAGAAAACACTGTTGCCTTGAGAGGGCCTCGCCCCTCGAATTGTGGTGACCCACTTGCTCAGACCAGGTCCGAGGCCCCAAAACGAGATTTCGACCGCCCGAGGGCGGTCGAAATCTCGTTCTCGTAGCCCCGACCAGATTTGAACTGGCGTTACTGCCTTGAGAGGGCAGCGTCCTAGGCCGCTAGACGACGGGGCCATAAAGCAGCGCGAGGCTACTTCGCTCGGGGGGAAGGACTCGAACCCTCAACGACAGGACCAGAACCTGCTGTGTTACCGATTACACCACCCCCGAATGGTGGGGGGTCAGGATACAAACCCGTCAGGCGTCCGCAACCTTCCAGGACGGGTCGTCGAACCTTTGCACTTCGAAGCGGTTGCCATCGGGGTCCTGGGCGAAGAAGTTGTAGATCTGGAATTTCGGGTTGGGCGCCGGTTCGGTGAGGATCGTGGCGCCGGCCTCAACGAGGCGCCGATGCCATCCATCGACGTCTTCGACCACAAACGTGACCAGCGCTCCCGCCACTCCGGCTTGCTCGGGACGGAGGTTGCAGGTCCCGAGGTAGGCGGTTGGCGTGATCCGGAAGATGCGGCACCCACCCTGATCAAGGACCTGTTCGAAGCCGAGCACGGTGCCGTAGAAGTGGGCGGACCGCTCGAGATCCTCCGAGTAGATGAATGTGATCTGGTCGTCGACGTTCACATCCGGTCCAGTGCTTCCTGGAGGCGAGCCAAGCTGCGCTCACGGCCGAGGGCCTCGAGCGATTCGAACAACGGCGGGCTGATCGAGGAGCCGGTGACGGCCACTCGCAAGGGCTGCAGGCCGCGGCGAGCATTCAGTTCAAGCTCGGCCAGCATCTCGCGCAGCGTCGACTCGATCTCAGTTGTCGACCAGTCGTCCAGCCCGCCCAATCGGTCCAGGGCGGCTTGCACAGCCGTTGGCGAGTCTGGCTTGGTCATGACCTTCTCCCACGAGGCTGGGTCGTAGTCGAGGTCGTCGACGAACAGGAACTGAACCTGGCCGGGTGCTTCAGTGAGCAGTTTCATGCGCTCCTGGACGAGGGGAGCCACTGCGCGGTAGATCTCTCGCTCCTCCTCCGTCAAGCCCCGGCCGAGATGGGCCTCCACCAGCGGGAGGGTGCTGGCTTCGAAGGCGGCTGGAGCCAGCTCCCGGATGTAGACCCCGTTCATCCAAGTGAGCTTCTCGTTGTCGAATACAGCCGGGTTCTTCTGGATGTCGCTGAGATCGAAACGGTCAACCATCTCGTCGCGGGTGAACACGGTTTCGTCGTCGCCGAAATTCCAGCCGAGCAAAGCTACGTAGTTGACGAACGCTTCGGGCAGGAATCCTCCTTCCCGGTAGGCGTGCAGCGCGGTGTCACCGTGGCGCTTTGACAGCTTCTTGCCATCGGGCCCCATCAGGAGCGAGAGGTGGGCGTAGATGGGCGGTTCCTCCCCCATCGCGTCTGTGATAAGGATGTGCTTGGGGGTCGAGGACAGCAGGTCCTCGCCTCGCACCACGTGGGTGATCTGATAGTCGACATCATCCACCGTGCTGGCCAGGTGATAGGTGGGTGCGCCGTTGGAACGCAGCACGATGAAGTCCTCGACGTGCTCGTGATCGAACGACACCTCGCCTCGCACGATGTCCTCGAACACTGTCTCGCCCGGCCGGGGTACCGCCAGCCTGACGACGGCAGCCTCTCCACCATCCTGCCGAGCCTTCGAGTCGCCGGCCGGCAGCGCGCGACAGCGGCCGTCGTAGCCGGGCGGCCTGCCTTCCGCTCTGGCCTGGTCACGCCTGGCGGCCAATTCGTCCGGGGTGCAGAAACAGAGATAAGCGCCTTCGCTTGCGAGCAATTCACCGGCCACCTGCTGGTAGCGCTCCATCCGCTCGCTCTGGCGATAGGAGCCGAGCGGCCCCCCGACCTCGACGCCCTCATCCCAGTCGATTCCCAGCCAGCGCAAACCGTCAACGACGTCCTGGTAGTACTCATCCGAGCCGCGCTCTTGGTCCGTGTCATCGCTGCGGAGAACGAACTGTCCACCGGCGTGCCTTACCGCCAGCCAGTTGAAGAGAGCGGTCCGGGCGCTCCCGACGTGCAGGTAACCGGTCGGCGACGGGGCAAACCGGGCCCTCATGATGAGACCGGGTTTCGCAGCAGACCGAGGCCCTCGATCTCGGTCTCGAGCAGGTCGCCGTCGGCGAGCGGTCCGACCCCTCCTGGTGTTCCGGTGAGAATCACGTCGCCGGGCAGCAGGGTCATGATGCCGCTGATGAAGGCAATCAACTCGGCCGGGCCGAACACCATGTCGGACAGCAACCCGTCCTGGCGGGTTTCACCATTCACCCGGCAGGTGAGGCGCTGGCCTTCCAACGGGTCGAATTCGGTCTCGATGGCAGGACCCAACGGGCAGAAGGTGTCGAAGCCTTTCCCGCGGGTGAAGTGACCGTCGCGCCGCTGGAGATCGCGGGCCGTTACATCCTGGCCCACCGTGTAGCCGAGCACGTAGGACGACGCGTCCTCCAC
>JBPCTX010000237.1:0-3582 GCA_051011455.1 Acidimicrobiia bacterium
GCCCATACGAGGGTGAGGTCGCCGAAGGAACGGTCGTCGAGATCGCCCGGCGCCTGGCGGATGCCGGCTGCGCCGAGATAGGGATCGCCGACACGATCGGGGTGGCCGATCCCTGGGCGGTGCGGTCCCGGCTGGAGGCTGTGCGAGCGGCAACCGGTGCGATTCCGCTCCGTGTCCACTTCCATGACACACGAAACACCGGGATCGCCAACACAGTGGCGGCGATCGACGAGGGGGTAGGGGCAGTTGATGCCAGCGTCGGCGGCATCGGCGGCTGTCCGTTCGCTCCCAACGCCACCGGGAACATCGCGACGGAGGACCTGGTCTACGCGCTGGAGCGGTCCGGCCACCAGACGGATCTCAGCCTGGACGGACTGATCGAAGCCGCCGGTTGGGTGGGTGCAGCTCTCGAGATCACCCCGCCGTCTTCCCTGCTCAAAGCGGGCGGTTTCCCGAGCTAACAGCCCGGGACCATTCCGATTGAGTCGGATATCTGTGTCAGATGTCCAGGTTGAAAACGCCCCGGGCAATCGCACCCAGTAGAAAGCCGGCCACTCCGGCCGCCGAGGCCAGCACCAGCATCTCCAAGCCCGAGCGGACCCGATCCTGGTGGCTGACCATCGCCTTGCCGTACCCGAGCAGGAACAGGGTGACCAACGCCAACACCACAGCCGCTGCCAGCGCAGCCGCTGAGCTCAACAAGCCGACTGCAAAGGGAACGATTGGGACGACGGCGCCGAAGGCGTAGGCAGCCGCCATTACCAGTGCGTCGCGACCGGGTTCTCCTTGCCCGGTCGGACCGGATTCGGTGGCGGCCGCGACATCCTGCTCCGCTTTGGACGATAGGTAGGTACCCATCGACATCGAGAGAACCCCGGCGATGGCGTTGATAGCGCCGGCGAAGACGATGACTGTGTTCGACAGGCCGCCTCCCACCATCCCCGCGATGAGCGTCAGGTTCTGCACTACTCCGTCCTCGACTCCGAAAACGAGTTCCCGGATTGATTCGGGTCCGATCAGAGATGACCGTCCGGCGCGACGGATTGGAAGCAGTTGCACCTGGTCAGGATGGCTCGAACCGGCCAAGCGCCCAAGGGCCGAAAGTCTTGCTTGCCGGGCCTTTTGGACCGTCGCGCCGGGAGGGTCCGGTTAGCGCTCGTACTCCGGCTCGGGGATGCTGATCGTCCAGATCGCCTCGAGCCGGCCGACCTCTTCCACAGCAGCCAGGCTGCGGGCTATCTCGCGGCGCACCAGGCGGATCTGCTCGATGGGAAGCTCCGGATAGCGGTCGGCGATCCGGTCGGCGCTCCATCCCCTGAGGGTCTTTCTGTGAATCCGCCGCCGGTCTCGTTCGACCTGCTTCTCGATGCGGCGGGTCTGCGTGATGTTGACGTCCACAGCCACCAGCACCATTGCCAGCACGACTACTGATGCAAATGCAATAAGAAAAAGTCCCATGGCTACCTCTTGGGGGAGCATCGTAGACGAAAAACCGCTCGCTTGTGAACTTGTGAAAATTCTCACAAAGATTCAGTCGAGTCGAAGCACCATCAACTCGGGGTCGGAGTCCGAGCCGTCCCGGTAGCCGACCCGCTCGTAGAGCCGGCGAGCCGGATTGCCGGCCGAGACACTCAGGCTGATCTGTTCGATGCCCGCCGAACGGGCGATCGCGGCCAGTTCCTCCATCAAACGAAGTCCAATTCCTCGACCGCGCTGTTGGTCGACCACGGCGATCGCCAACTCTGGCGTGTGCGGGTCGACAAATCCCTGCCCATGAGCGTCCTCGGGGAAGAGCCGGTAGTACGCCATGCCGGCAAACTCACCGTCGACCTCGGCTATCACTCCGGCGTCGCCCGGCCTCATCCAGCCGGAGTGATAGATGGCGATCTCAGGATGGTTGACCACCGGCTCAAAGGGAGGAATGGGGTCATCGGGATCCCAGGCGAGGGCCAGGTAGAGGGTCTGCTGGACATGCTCAAGGTCGGCGTCTTCGGCCTTCCGGTAGGTCACTTCAGATGCCGGCATTTGAGGACGCTACCCGATCAGCAGCATTCGAATAGCCTGGCGGGTCATGATCTCGGTGGAGTTGGCCCAGAAACTAAGGGACGGCGGGTTGGAGTGGCGCCCGGCCCGATACGACGTCTTCTTCATCCCCGACCGCGGCCTGGATGATCGGGTCTTTGTCTTGTCCGATATGACCATCGATGTGCAACCTCTGGCGGGCGGAGCCGCCATCACCTTCAACGGGGCGGTGGAATGGTCACTCGACTCCATCCTTCATGGGGAGGTCGTGTGGCTTCCGACCGAAGCCCAGCTGCGAGCGCTGCTGGGTGAGCGTCTGGTGGCATTGACCCGGGACGGTGGCGATTACGTGTGTGCCGTCGACGCCGGTGAGGCCCTGGCCGAGTACCGCGACGAAGGCGCGTCAAACGCCTACGGCCGGGCCGCTCTGGCCCTGTTGGAGCTGGGACTGCTGGAGCCGCTGTCGCCCGATCGGGACGCGATTGGGCCGTTCGGGCGGGAGTCCCGACCCGACTACTCGGGGTTCTGACCCCACAGCACGCTGTTCTCGCCCCGCATGTAGTCGGCGGCCTCGACCATCGCGGCAAATCCGTCCAACTCGGCCGGGCTCGGATCGTGGGTCCAGACCGGGAGGCCGCGCAGCAGTTCGGCATAGGTGCGGTCCTGTCCCGGTTGAACCACTACCCGGAGTGGGACATCCGACGGTACCTGCCTGCGGTACTCACGCAAGATGTCGCGGTGGGCGGGGCGATCCAGATCGAGGTGGTAGATGATGCCGTGGGCCGTTGAGACCTTTTCGCATCCTTTGCCCACCAGGAGGGGACAGGGAGTCTCATCGCCGGGACCGTGACACACCTCGACCGGGTGGTCGAGCCGGGCCAGGAAGGAGATGACCGGTGTGGGGTCGAGGTCGGACGGACTATCGAGAAGGATCTTGCTCGGCTCGGACATGCTGGCCTCCTGTGCACAGCAGATTGCCTTCTTGCCGCCACCGCCCGTAGGGCATTTGGATAGTTGTCTTCTAGTCCGTGGTCCTCTCCGTTTCCCGTTTCCCGTCTCCTGTTCTGCTTGCTCCCGTCCGAGACTTCGGAATTGAAGTCGTAACTCCTGCCATGCGCCTCTAACGGGAATCTGTCCGGCAACAGGCTCCAGGCATCGCACGACGAAGCTCACAGCCCTTGGTGTTCTGTCTCGGGAAACGGGCTCCGGGTAACTGGTCCAGAGTCCGTGACCGATGGTTCCAGGTTCTCTTTCGGGGAACGGGCTCCGGGTACCGGGCAACTGTCCAGTCTCCGATCCCGAGAGGTAGTTACATGCTTCGCCGCGCTTGTCGCGCTTTTTCGATCAGGTCGACGTGTTCGCCTGCCAGGCGGCGCTGGGCCCAGGCGGCGGGTCGGACGGTACGGAGCCGGTCGGGGAGGAAAGGGCGGGCACGACGCAAGACGGCGAGGTTGACATCCAGGAGCCGCTGCCGCTTGCCGTCCCAGGTGACGTTGTAGAGCTCCTGGAGCTCGATGGGCAGAGTGCCGCGGGCCGCGAACGCTATGAACAGCCAGACCG